>WTHE01000443.1 GCA_011523315.1 Candidatus Binatota bacterium | reverse complement strand
TGCTCTCACCCCCACTCTACCTGAGTGGGCAGGTTTTTGAGACCGCTTCTAGAAACTGAGGAGATATGCGAAGTCCAACAACTGTTGTCTCAGGAAGGCTTCTATGAAGGTGCCATTGATGGCCAGCCCGGCCCGGAGACTCTGGCCGCGATTACAGCCTTTTATGCGCTGACTCAGGAGAGGTATGCCAGGCAAAGCAATGTGCAAGTGAATGCTGCCCTGCTTTCGGACGTGAGAAGGGCAATCAGCTTCTCCGCTCCGCTCTTTACCAAACGCCCAAGGAACGGTGCCTTGCTCGAACCGCCGAAGGCGCAAGCATTAGCGCCGCTCTCCATCAAAGCTCCATTTGGACAAGAAGACTACTACATAAAACTGACTCGGCCGGGCTCCAGGGAGGCTGTCGTGGGATTCTACATGCACGGTGGATCGCTGAGAAAGCTCGAAGTACCTCTCGGTCGCTACGAACTGAAATATGCTACAGGCACTCACTGGTTAAATACCCAATGTCGTTTTGGTATTAAGGAAACGGGTACTTACAAGGCGGAGACTGTGTTGAGTTTCGAACAAGGCGATGACGGTGTACGTGGGTACAGCGTTGAACTGATAAAACAGGAGGGAGGAAACTTAGAAACTCGACACATACCATCGTCGGAGTTCTAAATATCCCATCGTAAATACCTTCGCCCATGGAGTGGGCAGCAGTAAATCTGCATGCTTGCCTTTGGTTCGTACCACCGTCCTTTCCCTGCTAGGTGTCCCGCTCTTTACGGCTGGGAAGGGACGGTTTAGGGTGCAGACACCGTGACTCCAGGCACCCCTGAAGCGCTGTTGAAGCCTATGTCCGCTCAGTCTCACCGTCTGACCATTGAGCGCCTGTCCTATGGCCCGGCCGGCATTGGCCGGCTTGACGGCAAGGTGGTCTTCGTGCCCGGCACGGCGCCCGGCGATAGGGTCGAAGTTGCGATTGAAGAGGATAAAAAGACCTATGCCGTGGCCCGGCTGCTAGCTGTCCACCAACCCTCGGCCCAGCGCCGGCAGCCGCCGTGTCCGTATGTTCCCCGCTGCGGCGGCTGTCCGTGGCAGCACATAGACTATGCTGAGCAGCTGCGAGCCAAACAGGCGCTGGTCGAGGAGCACCTGCGGCGGATTGGCGGCCTGTCCGCCCCGCCGGTTCTGCCTATCATTCCCAGCCCCCGGGAGTGGCACTATCGACACCGCATTCGGCTGCGGACCGCCCCGCCGGCCCGGCTGGGCTTTTATCAGGCGCGCTCGCACGATCTGGTTGAGATCGAGTCGTGCCTCATCGCCGGCGAGACGAGTCCGCAGCAGCTGCGGACGGCGCGCCAGTGGTTGGCCGGGCTGCAAACGGTCGTGCGGCGGCTTGAGTTGCTGAGCGGCGAAGCCCGAACCGGACCGTCCCCAAGCGTACTGGTCGGCAATGCCGAGGGGCCGTTCCAGGCCGCTGACACCGAGACGTGTGAGCGTTTTGTGGACGACCACCCCGAGCTTGGCGGACTGGTGTTGTTTGGCCGTGGCTGGCGCCGTGAGTGGGGTGAGGTCGGGATCAGCCTGGACCTCGGGGTTGACAATCTCTGGCTGTCCGTCAGCAGCGGGGTCTTTACCCAGGTGAATCTGGCCGGCAACCGGACCCTGATTGAAACCGTGCTGCGGCTGGGCGACTTCAGCCCCCGTGACCGGGTGGTCGAGCTGTACTGCGGGGCCGGGAACCTGAGCCTGCCGCTCGCTTCTCGGGTGGGGTCGCTGATCGGCCTGGACCAGGATCGGCTGGCGGTCGCCAATGCCCGCGCCAATGCGGCGCGGCTCGGGTTTGACACCCTGCGCTTTGTGCACGCCTCGGTCCGCCGGGGTATTGAGGCCTTGCTCGCCAGCGGACAACAGGCCGACGTTGTGGTGCTGGACCCAGCGCGGGCCGGAGCCGCGGACATCATCGACAGGCTGCCGCAGTTCGGGGCGCGCAAGATCGTGTATGTGTCGTGCGATCCAAGCACCCTGGCCCGCGATCTGCGGCGTCTCGGACAGCATGGCTACCGGCCTGTCAGCCTGCAACCGATTGACCTTTTTCCCCACACCTACCACGTCGAGACGGTCGCCCTCGCTGTATTGACTCGACGATATTCAGCCCCTATGCTTCCTGGCGCCAGCGATGAGTTCCGGTGTGGCAGGTGTGGCAGAGGACGCAGCAGGCGTGTGAGTCGGAGGTGAGCCATGTCAACGACGACGCAGAAAAGCCCCAACCCAGAAAGCCCCAAACGACCCAAAGTTACCCTGATTCCCGGCAAGGGAGTCTCACTGACGATCAACTATCTGCTCGAAGACCGCGATGAGCTGGAGTGGCTCGTCGCCGTTGGCCGCAACAAAAAGGGCGAGATTTTCTTCTACGATACCGGCGGGGATATTATCGAGGACCTTGGTGCGCTGGAGTATCTGAAACAGCGCCTGAGCCGGGCTCACCTCAGCGAAGATTGGGACTAGGGGCGAGCCACAGACGGCAAAGGGACTTCAGTCGTCCGGCGCCTCGGGTTGCCCGGCAATGACCTGTCCGGCCTCGATTGTGAGCGGCACCTTGGCCAGGAACTGACCGCACGGTGGACCGAAAATACACTCGCCGGTATCCGGCTCATAGGCCGCGCCATGGGTGGCGCACAGAATATAGCGGCCGTCCTCATTCAGAAACTGGTTGTCCACCCAGTCCATCGTCATCGGCACATGGCGGCAGCTGTTGACGTAGGCAAACAGCTCGCCCCCATAGTTGACGATGAAGCACTCGGTATCCCGTCCGTTCACGGTGCGGATGAATTTCTTTGTACAACCGGGTGTAATCTCGCCCAGCCGAGCCACAACCCGGCCGCTGGGGTAGGCTTGTTCGTCGTCGTTCTGATACGCCACGTGTGTCTCCCGTTCCGCCCTTGTACCACACGGCCGGGGAGAGCATAAGAAGGCCAGGGCAAAAGGCAAAGGGCAAAGGGCACATGGCAAAGGGCACATGGCAAAAATACCTGATTTGCCTGGTGGTTGGCATGGCGTGGGGGCTGTGGCTGGTGGCGCGGGCCGTGGCCCAGGACGGCGCTCCGGTGCCGCCGCTGGAGGCCGGGCTGGTGCTGACCCTGCACCCGGTGTTCGTCCATTTTGCGGTGGCACTGACGGTCTGGGGCTGTGTGCTGGACTGCGCGGGCAGTGTGTGGCGCCGGCCCGGCTGGCAGCGGCTCGGCCGGCCGAGTTTCTTTGCCGGGGTCGGAGCGCTGGGTCTGGCCGTGCTGAGCGGCTGGATCGAACAGCAACTGCCCCAGCCCAACAGTGCCTTTGATGCTCATATCCAACAGCTGCTCGTCTATCACGAATATCTGGGCTATGGCCTGTTCGGATTTTTTCTCGTCCTGGCCGTGGTGCGGACCCAGATTGCGGGTCGTCTGCCGCTGTTTTTCGTGCTGCTGACCGGTCTCGGACTGGCCGGACTGGTCGTGCAGGGCCACTGGGGAGGGGAGCTGGTGTACCGCTATGGGACGGGAGTGCGGGCGGTCCACATCCTGAGCCAACCGGCGCCCACACGCGACAACGCCCCGAAGCGTGTCTCCGGGGCGTCTGGTGTGGACGAATGAGGGAGCTTAGCCGGCGGTTTCTTCGGCCACAAAGCCGCAGGTCTGGTGGGTTCCGTCACAAAACGGTTTGTTGGAGGACTGGCCGCAGCGGCACAGATACATGGGGTCTTCCTGGCCGGTGTACTCGGCCCGCTTCTGATCGGTGAGTTTTGCGCCGCCCCGCACCTCGTACGGACCGTTTTTCAGCGCACGAATCGTCACATCTGCCATACCTGTCCCTCCTTGGTGTATGAAAAAGTGCCATATCGGTCTGGCGCGGGGATTATGACATACCCCCTATCCAGCCGCAATCTCTGCCCGGCTGTGGGGGCTGCGACCTCACTCGGCCTCGTCCTGGTGGGGGTGCGGTTCGGCCGGTAGCCCGAACGGCTCCAGCGACAGGCCGGTGCGGCCGGTCGTAATCAGCTCGCTGATCAGCTGCCCGGTAATCGGAGCCAGGAGAATACCGTTGCGGTGATGGCCGGTGGCCAGCACGACATTCTCCAGGCCGGGCGCTCGACCGAGTATCGGTCGCCGGGTCGGAGAGTAGGGGCGTAGGCCCGCCCAGCAGCGGCTGAGTGGGGCTTTGCCGATGCCCGGCACCACGCCGTCGGCCCACTCGGCCAGGCGCCGCACCGCTTCGAGCGTCACGTCCTTGTCATAGCCGGTGAATTCAACCGTGGAGCCAAGAATGACCTCGCCGTTCTTGCGCGGCACCAGATAGCGGTCGTCGCTCGCAATGACGTGGCGGAGCTGGGGAGCACGAATGGCCAGCATCTGTCCCTTGGCCGGCCGGACCGGAATCCTCAGCTCAAACAGCTCACCGACCTGGGCCGACCACGAGCCGGCGGCAATCACCACGCTGTCGGCACTCACCCAGTCGTCACCGACCCGAACCTCCGAGACCCGCCCGTTCCTGATGCGAGCCTCGGTGACCGTTGTGCCCGTGTGCAGGCTGACCCCGCGCTGGCGTGCGGCCTCAGCCCAGGCCCGGGCCAGCTTGCCGTTGTGCAGGTGGTGGTCTGCGGCAAAATGGACGGCCGCCCGCAGGGCCGGGGTGAGGCTCGGCTCGTGGCGCCGGGCCGCCTCGGCCGACAGCCAGCTGACGGCGTGGCCCTGCTCGGCCCGGAGTTCATACAGCCGCCGGTAGCGCAGCTCGTCCGCCTCGGTCAGCAGAATCTCGAAGATGCCGGGGGTTTGATACTCGATATCGACCCCGGTGCGTTCTTCCAGCTCACGCACCAGGGCCGGATACAGCGCCTGGCTGGCGCGTTTGAGCTGGTACATCGGGCCGCGCTTGGAGCCGCCGCTGGTGGCGGCCAGCATCCCGGCGGCGGCGGCGGACGCTTCCTGGCCGGGCTGGCCCTTGTCCACCAGCCAGGTGCGGACCTTGTGTCCGGCCAGATGATAGGCCACCGCGATGCCGATGACTCCTCCGCCGATAACGACGACATCCGTTGTGGTTGCCATGGCCGGTTATTGTAACGAGGGGGCGGAGAAAGAAAAGCTCAAGCCGGACTGCGGCTGAAGGCCGGCAGACGGCCGCCGAGCAGGGCGCCGAGGTCGGCGGCCGCAACCCGCAGGCCCAGATGAAAGGTCCCGAACAGACCGTATACAGCGCTGGCCTCATCAAAACGCATCTCATACACCAGCTGCTTGAAGACCTGCGGGTCGTCGGCAAACAGGTCCACCCCCCACTCCCAGTCGTCAAAGCCGACCGAGCCGGAAATGATCTGGTTGACCCGACCGGCGTAGCGTCGGCCGACCAAGCCGTGTTCGCGCATCATTTTCTGGCGCTCGGCAATCGGGACGTGGTACCAGTTGCGGACCTCACCCCGTTTTTTATCCATCGGGTAAAAGCACAGGTAGCGCCGGGCCGGTATGGCCGGCGCCAGACGCGCGGCCATGGCTTGGCGCTGGCGTTCGCGTTCGGCCGCCACCGCCTCGTCCCAGTCCGGCGTATAGGGCTTGAGCCCCCGCTCGTGCAGGGCCGTATACAGCCGGACCGACGCCTCGTACAAGCCCAGCTCGACCGTTGACACATATGAGCTGCTGGGCTCCAGAAACTCCAGCAGTTTCAGCTGGGCGAGTCGGAGTTCGACCGCGTTCAGTTCGTCAAAGCTGGGCCGGAAATGGACCAGCATCAGGTCGCCCTTGTGGCCGAGTTGGGAGAACACGGCGCTGGTGTCGGCCTGTTCCATGTCGGTCAATACGTGGGCGGCGTCTTCCACCATTGCCTGCCGTTCGACAGCCGCCACGGCGTTCCAGGCCGGCCAGCGAACACGGAACATCTGGTGCAGAATGGCGGACCCGTCAAGGGTGAGCGGAACGGGCGGGATAGGCTCGGCTGTCATACGCGCGTCCTTTCAGCATCGGTGTCTTTCATCTAACGGCTGCGGTCTGCGCTGTCAAAGCGCTTGCGGTGGGGGTCACCCGCGCCCGTGTGATGGTCGGAGACGCGGGCAAAGCCTCAACCTGCTGCGCTTTCTTCCGGCCGCTGGCCTGTGCTAGAGTCCGACGGTATTCCTGTCTCACGATAAAGGAGGGCACAAGCATGGCGAGACCGCTGGATGGCATTCGAGTGCTGGACTGGACGATTTTTCAGCAGGGACCGGTGGCGACCATGATGCTCGGCGACCTGGGAGCCGAGGTGATCAAAATCGAAGAGCGGGTCGGCGGCGACCCCGGGCGGGGGGTGATGCAGATTGCCGGCAGCAAAACCGGCAGCACAAAACGCAACTACTACTTTGAGGCCAACAACCGCCAGAAAAAAAGCCTGACCCTGGACCTCAAAAAACCCGAGGCGCGGGAGATCGTGTATCAACTGGTCGAGAAATCCGACGTGTTTGTCCAGAATTTTCGCAAGGGGGTGGCGGCTAAGCTTGGCGTCGATTACCAAACCTTGTCCCGTCACAACCCCAAGCTGATCTACGCCAGCGCGACCGGCTACGGCCCGAATGGACCGGATTCGGGCGAGCCGTCGTTCGACTACATGGGCCTGGCCCGCTCCGGGATCATGAACACGGTCGGTGAGCCGGACATGGACCCGATGAATATCACCGGCGGTATTGCCGACCAGATGGGCGCCATCATGCTCGCCCACGGTATCGTCGTGGCCCTGCTGGCGCGGGAGCGTCTGGGCGTCGGCCAGGAGGTGAATACCTCTCACCTGGGCAGCATGATGGCCCTCCAGGGCCTGAATCTGGCCTGTCGGCTGACCCTGGGCAAGGAGTTCAAGCGCTTTTATCGGACCGAGGCGGTCAACCCGCTGTGGAATCACTACAAGTGTCAGGATGACAAATGGATCTGCCTGGCCATGCCTCAGGCCGACCGCTACTGGTCGGATTTCTGCACGGCGCTGGGCATTGGCCACCTGGAGAACGAGCCGCGTTTTGCAACCATGCGGGCTCGGGGCAAGAATGCCAAGGAGCTGATCGCCATTCTGGACGAGGTCTGGGCCGGCAAACCGCGCGACGAGTGGATGACCATCCTGAAAAACGGCGGCGACTTCATCTATACCATCGTCAACAGCATCAACGACCTGCCCGACGATCAGCAGATGATCGACAACGACTATGTGGTCGATTACGATCATCCGTCCTGGGGACCGAGCAAGATCGTCGGCTCGCCGCTCATCCTGAGCGAAACTCCGGCCGACCCCAAGGCGCCGGCGCCCGAGTTTGGCGAGCACTCGGAGCAGATTCTGCTCGATCTGCTGGGCTATTCCTGGGAACAGATCGGTCAGCTCAGAGAGCAGGAAGTGATTTAGCGCCTAGCGCGTTTCCCGACAGGCTGTAGCAGGTCGGTTAGCGGAGCGTAATCCGACACGTACGGGATGTCGGGTTACGCCTGCGGCTAACCCGACCTACACGGCTACACATAAATGGTGAATTGCTCTAGCGGAGGAGGAGGGCTTCTCCTCCCCCGGCTGGCAGACACGCTCAAACGATACCCTGCGACGGATAGTCTTCGGTCGGGGGGAGTGACTACGCCTTGGCGCTCGGCCGTGAGGAAACGTCCGCGTGCCAGCGCTTGGTGTTGGTATTGGCCTCGGGAATGCCCATCTTGGCAAAACTGGCAAAATCGACCACACACAGCGCGGTGATATCGGCAATGGTGTACCGCTCCCCGGCAATATAGGTGCTCTGGCTGAGGCGTTGTTCCAGCCGCTCATAAAAACGCTCGACGCCGGCCTTCCCCCGGGCGGCCAGTTCGGGAATGGCCTGGACGTTCTCCAGACCGGGCAGCCCCCGGTTCTTAAACGGATCAAACGAGTTGCGGAACATTTCGCCCGTAGGATTGAGCCCGTCGAATTCCATGTGGCGTTGCCACGACTCGATCTGGGCCTTCTCCAAGGCGTCCCGGCCCATGAGGTTCGGCTCCGGCTGCGTCTCCTCGATATAGCGACAAATCGCGATGGTCTCGTCAATGCGGCTCCCGTCGTCGAGTTCAAGCGTGGGCAGCAGGCCGCGCGGATTCACCGCCAGGTATTCCGGCTTGAGGTTTTCTCCTTCGATGATACTCACCTCGGTCTTCGGAATATCGACCCCCTTTTCCGCCAGAAAGACGCGCACCCGACGTGGGTTGGGGGCCATTTGGCAATCATACAATTTCATACTGCTCTCCTTTCCTGTGGTGTGAAGACCGGGGAGAACAATAGCCCTCCCGAGCGAGGATGCAAGCCCGGCAGGGCCGGACGCGACAGCAGGCGGTCCCGTAGGCGAACGCGCTGACGGGCTCTTCCTGGCAGCAGACCGGCCGGCTCAGAGCGCAGGAAGTGGTTCAGTGCCAAGCGCGGGGGGGACTTTCCCTCCCGCGCCGCCCGTTGCTAGTCCTTGACCATCTGCATGAGTTCGAGGGTTGTGCCAAACGGGTCTTTGCAATACACCGCTTTGGCCGTGCCATAGCCCTCGAGGCTGAACGTCTGCGGGCGCGAGTAAAACTCCACGCCGTGGCTGCGCAGCGCCTCGTAGGTCTGGTCAATATCTTTGACCCAGAAGGCAATCTCGGTAATCCCGTTATGGGTGACGCCCTCATACGGCTGTCCGCCCTGTCTGGCGGATTCGTCGAAGCACAGCAATTCAACCGGGGCGCTGCGCTGGTCGTCTTCGTTGCGCAGAAAGACCGACCGCACCTTTGTGCCGGGCACCCGGATCATGTCACTGATCTCTTCCCCCTCGACACTGAAATCGCCAATCACTTTCAGCCCCAATACGTCCTGATAGAAGGCAATGGCTTTGTCCATATCCGGGACGGTGATGCCTACATGTGCAACAGCTCCGAGCATACTGACCTCCTTATGGTCTGGGTGCCCGAGATTGTCCTGTCATGGCCGGTGGTTTGTCAAGCCGTCAAGACTGCGTCTCAAAAAGCGGTACTGCGTCAGTTTGAAAATGACCGCTCCGTCTCATCCACAGCGGCCCGCTCCGAGGGTGGTCGTTGTGTCGGGAAAATCCCCCTCAATCCCCCTTTGTCAAAGGGGGAAGCGCGAAGCGCAGGGGGATTCCTGCGGCCAGGAGAGCCCTCCTCGAAGACAGCAGTTCAAAATGACGCACTACCCAAAAAGCCTTGCAGGG
Source organism: Candidatus Binatota bacterium (assembly GCA_011523315.1). Classification (GTDB taxonomy): domain Bacteria; phylum Desulfobacterota; class Binatia; order Bin18; family Bin18; genus JAAXHF01. The sequence goes on along the minus strand of WTHE01000443.1, from coordinate 1,269 downwards.
TCTGCGAGCCGAGTCCTATAATTCTCTGGCTGAGAGCACTCTTGCATTGCCGGACCACGTCTCACCGATGGTTGACCAATAAGGAGGGATGAGCATGGGAAATTACAGAGTCATTTCATCCGATAGTCACGTCTTTGAGCCCCCGGATTTGTGGACCAGCCGGGTGGAGTCGAAGTTCAGGGACCGTGCCCCACATGTGATCCATCGCTCGGAAGATGACACCGACTGGTGGGTGTGCGAGGGAATAAAAGGAGCGAGCGGAGGATCGGGCGGCTCCCAAGCCGGTAAGCGGTTTGACGCACCCGAGACGCTGACTATGGCCGACAAAATGGAGAACGTGCGGCCGGGGGGCTATATTCCGGCAGAGCACCTCAAGGACATGGAGCTGGATGGGGTGCAGGCGAGTATCGTGTATCCGAGTCAGGGCTTGCTGCTGTACAGCGTCCCCGATAGCGAACTGCTGTCGGCCCTGTGCCGAGCCTATAACAATTGGCTGGCCGATTTTTGCCGACCGTTTCCTGACCGGATCAAAGGCATTGCGATGCTCAACCTCGATGATGTGCAAGAGGGCGTGAGCGAACTCACCCGGTGTGCCAAGCTCGGACTCGCGGGAGCCATGATCACGGTGGCTCCACCCGCCGGCAGGAGCTACAACCTGCCGGAGTATGAACCGCTGTGGGCGGCGGCTCAGGACCTGGCCATGCCTTTAAGCCTCCACGTTGCCACCAACCGGTCCACCTCGCAGAACTCGACCCTGGATCTGGAAGCCTTCGATCCAGCTTTTATCACCAACATCGACCACTGGGTGCGCATGTCCCTGGCCTCTATCATTTTCGGCGGTGTCTTTGAGCGCTATCCCCAGCTCCAGATCGGCTCGATAGAGCAGGAGCTGTCGTGGGTGCCGCATTTCCTGGACCGGCTCGATTACACCTATACCCAGCGCGCGCCAAGCACAGCGTGGCGGAAGTTCAAGACCGACCTGCTGCCCAGTGATTATTTCCACCGCAATGTGTTTCTGAGCTTCCAGGAAGATGCCCTGGGCATCCGCGACCGGCACCTGATTGGCGTCGATAACCTCATGTGGGGCTCAGATTACCCGCACCCGGAATGTACCTTTCCACGCTCGCGACAGGTGCTGGAAGAAGTCCTGGCCGAGTGCAGCGAGGCGGAGAAGGCCAAGATTGCCGGGGGCAATGCCGCCCGGGTGTACCGTTTCGATTAAGAATGTAGGGTGGATGGGCTCTGCTCATCCACCCTCCGGGGCTGTCA
>WTHE01000501.1 GCA_011523315.1 Candidatus Binatota bacterium | reverse complement strand
CCGGCGCTGAGCCCTGCCCGCACCTGCACAAAGTCGTCCTGCCGGACGCCGAGCTCCAGTTCTCGCCGCGCAAACGTCTCTCCCTGCACCTGAACAAAGGCCAGCGGCAGGCCCTTGTCATACACAACGGCGCTGACCGGGATGGCGAGGGCCTGGACAACTTCTCCGGTTGGCACGCCAAGCTCACCATGCATGCCGATTTTCAGCCGGCCCTGAGCATTATCGACCACCAGGATAAGCGGCACGGAGCGGTGCTTGGGGTGCAGCACGCTGCCCAGGCTCACCAGCTGCGCATCCGGCGGGGAGAGGAGCAGGGGCGCGCTGAGGGCCGGTGCGGTAAAGCGGGCCTGCTCCACCTGGCCGACTTTGGCGATGTCGGCCTCAAAGACGCGCCCGCTGATCCAGACCCGCTCCAGGTTCATGATGGTGAACAGGTGATGGCCCGCTTCGACCAGCGCTCCGGGGGTGAAGTTGACCGTGACCACCGTCCCGGCCATTGGCGCGCGCAGGAGAAAACGTTGAGTCCGCAGTGTGGGGGGGTTCGTGGCGCCGGCGGGGTTCACATCGAGCAGGGAGAGTTCCGCGCGGGCGGCAGACAGCCGCGCGGTGAGGACGGCCACGTTTTTTTGCGCCTGCTCCAGGCGTCGCTTGGGAACAATGCGGTCCGCATACAGGGCCTGCACGCGGGTCAACTCGTATTGAGCAGCCTCAAGCTCGGACTGGCTCGCCTGCACGGCATAGACGAGGTCGGCGCGGCTCTTGGCCGGGAAGGGGAGCAGCCGGACGAGGGGTTCGCCCGGTTCAACACGCTGTCCGGGCGTGGGAACGCCTTTCTCCACGGCCACCGCCCGCCCCATGATGGGCGCGGTAATGTGGACTTCTCCCCCGGCTGCGGGTGTGACTTCCGCGTGGAGTTGGAGCGTGGAGTGCAGCTCCCGGCTGGCGACGGTCTGTGTCGCTAAAGCGATCTGCCACTGCTGATCTTTCAGAAAGAGAATGCCGTCACCCGCCGGCTCTTGGGCGAGACTGGCTCGGTCTTCTTCGGTTGCCGCCACGACCACTTCGCCCGCGTCAATCGTATCGCGCACGGTCCGGGTGTCGGGCTGAGAGCGGCTGAACCGCAGACGATACGTGCCGGGTTCGGTGGGCGTGAGTACGGGGCGGTAGATGCCCGGCGCTGTCGGTGTTTCCGAGCGGGCAGTCAGCTGCCGGCCGTCTCGGCCTTCCAGCGTCGCCATGACGACATCCCTGGAGACCGCCTGGAATGTCTCCAGGTCGGTCAGATGCACCGCAAAAGGCGTGTCTTTGCCCACGACCAGGGGCGCAAATTCCACAAGGAGTTCGGTCCGAGCCGTCCACTTGGTGATGCTGGTCGGTTCAGGGGCGTGGTCTTCGGCGTGGTCTTCGGGGAGACGGGCGCTACCCAACTGACAGCTGGTCAGCACCAGCAGCGCACCGAAGCCCAGACAGTAATGCCGTAACATGGGCGCGGTCCTCCATAGGAGAGACGCGACTTAGGGCATGGCGGGAGTACGCCATGCCGAAGTCTGCTCGTTATTGAGACGATGAACGACGGCCGGAAGACGAAACCTAGACGTGACAGGGAGGAGAACGGGAAGAACTGGCCGGGAAACTGGCCGATCCTATGGGCGGCGGGTGGTCAGGCTGACACGCCCCCGATGCGCTCAATGGGTGGCGGGTGTTGACCGGAAGTGCAGCGGGAGGAGCGAGCGGCAGGTGTTCGAGGGCAACGCCGAGGAGCACGAAGCTCCGTGGCAACAGCGTGGAGAGGCTCGTGCGGGAATCGGACTCTGAGGGGTGTGCATGCGGGGCGCCATGACCTGAGCCATGCTCGTCGTGGTCATGAGACAGCCAGACGAGGAAATCCGCGTGGAGAATCGCCGCGTGGCTGTGGGTATTCTCGTGGCCATGCGTATGCTGCTGTTCGGGATGGGTGTGGAAGGTCGGCAGCAGCAGCAGGACCGGCAGAAGAAGGGCGAGGAGGCCAGTCCGCAAGAGCGGTGAAGAGATGTTCAGCATACGCCTACGAAAAAACCAGCCTGGATCGTCCCTGAGCCGTGTAGGTCGGGTTAGCCACAGGCGTAACCCGACATCCCGTACGTGTCGGATTACGCTCCGCTAATCCGACCTA
>WTHE01000372.1 GCA_011523315.1 Candidatus Binatota bacterium | reverse complement strand
GTTCATGGAGTTGGCCAGATAGATGTTTTCCCTGGTGCACAGCTCACGCACGACCCGCATACAGCCGTCAAAGTCGGTGTCCAGAGACAGGGTCAGGGCGCCGTTGGCCATGGGCTGGATCAGTTGGGCGGTCGAGACCTTGTTGCGGGGCAGAATGACGATGGCCGGAATACCGGCCGCCGCGCAATAAGCGGCCAGGGCGGCCGAGGTATCGCCGGTCGAGGCACAGGCCACAGCCGGGATACGCCTACCCTCGGCAATCATCTGCTTGACCATGGAGACCAGGACGGTCATGCCCAGGTCCTTGAACGAGCCGGTATGGGCGGTCCCGCACTGTTTGACCCACAGGTCTTCGAGCCCGATCTGATGGCCCAGCCGCTCGGCCCAGAACAGGTTGGAGCCGCCCTCATAGGTGGACACGACATTGTCGTCGTCCACCGCCGGGCACACCATTTCCTTCTTGCCCCACACCCCGCTGCCGTAGGGATAGGTGGTCCGTCGGTAGCGATCATCAAACAGCCGCTTCCAGTCCTCGGCCGGGCGGGTTCTGAGCGCGTCCAGATCGTGCTGAACGTCGAGCAGACTGCCGCACTTGGGACAGTAATACATGATCTGATTGAGCGGCCACTGCCCGCTACAGCCGGACGCGCAGCCAAACCAGGCCCGAAACGGAGGCGGTGTCGATACAGCCAGAGGTTCAGCAAACGCGCCGTCAGCCATAAGACGTCCCTCCTTTTCCCCAAGGCTGCTAGCCGAGATTTTCTTCAATGCGGACGCACACCGCCTGGCCCTCAACGACCGGCAGCTGGTTCACCTGCCGGAGGGCGGCTTTGAGGTTGCGCTCACCCGCAGCATGGGTACGGATGACCAGGGGCACAGACGCGTCACTATTGCTGCGCCCGCGCTGAATGACGGAAGCGATGCTGATCGACTGCTCGGCCAAGCTGCCGGCAATGGCGGCCAACACCCCCGGCTGATCGGCGACCTGAAAGCGGACATAGTACTCGCTCACCACCTCGTCCATAGGGCGAATCGGCGCGCTGCGCAACTCTTTCCAGGCGTAGCCCAGGCCGGGCAGCTGACGGGCCGAGGCCAGCCCGCAGGTCCGAGTCGCGTCCAGAATATCCGAGACCACCGCCGCCGCAGTCGGCGGGCCGCCCGCCCCACGGCCGAAATACAGGGAGGAACCGAGCGCCTGGCCCTGGACAACAATCGCGTTATAGGCGCCGCCCACTCCGGCCAGCAGGCTGCGCTGGGGCACCATGGTCGGATGAACGCGCAGCTCGACCAGCCCGCCCTCCTGCTTGGCAATCGCCAGCAGCTTGATCTCGTAGCCGAATTCCCGGGCAAACAGGATATCGGTCTGGCTCAGCTGACGGATGCCCTCGGTGTAGACCGCCTCAAAGGGCACCCGCACGCCAAAGGCCAGCATGGCCAGCAGGGTCAGCTTCTGGGCTGCATCAATGCCGTCAATATCAAAACTGGGATCGGCCTCGGCCAGGCCCTCGTCCTGGGCGCTGCGCAGGGCCGTCTCGAACTCGGCGTCCTGCTCCCGCATCATGGTCAGGATGTAATTACAGGTGCCGTTCACAATCCCGAACAGGGCATGATTCCGGTCGGCCGCCAGACTCTCGCGCAGGGTGCGCAGAATGGGAATCCCGCCGGCCACACTGGCCTCAAAACCCAGCGGTACGCCGCGCTCCTCGGCCGCCGAAAAAATCTCCTCACCGTGCACGGCCAGCAGGGCCTTATTGGCGGTCACCACCGCCTTGCCCGCCTCGATAGCGGCCAGCAGCAGGGAGCGGGCCGGCTCGGTGCCGCCGATCAGCTCAACCACCAGCTCAAGCTCAGGATCGCGGACCACCGCCCAGGGGTCTGTTGACAGGCGGGCGCCGCCCAGGTCGGGGTGCGGTTTGGTATGAATGCTGCGGCTGGCCACATGGACGAGGCGCAGGCGGCAGTTGCGTTTGCGGGCCAACTCGTCGGCGTTGTGCTCCAGCAGGTGGACAACCTCGCTGCCCACCGTGCCCAGGCCGATGAGACCCAGCCTCAGCTCACCCGCTGCCACGCCCACCCCACGTTCGCGTCGTTGACGGCACGCGTGTCCGCCCCGCCAAAGGCCCGGCGGATGCCCCGGATAGCCTGGCGGGTGCGCTGCTCATTCTCAATCAGGGCGAAGCGGACAAAGTCATCCCCATACGGGCCAAAACCGATCCCCGGCGAGACCGACACCTTGGCCTCAGTCAACAGGAATTTGGCGAAGTCCATGGAGCCCATGTCACGGAACGGCTCGGGCACCGGAGCCCAGACAAACATCGTGCCCCTGGGCCTGGGGATATGCCAGCCCAGCCGTTCCAGGCCGTCAATCAGCACATCGCGCCGTACCAGATAGCGCTGGCGAATCTCTTCAACGCAGTCCTGGGGGCCGTTCAGGGCGTGAATGGCCGCAATCTGTATGGGCTGGAAAATACCGTAGTCGAAATAGCTCTTGAGGCGGCTGAGCGCGGTCAGGGCTTCGGGGTTGCCGCAGGCAAAGCCGACCCGCCAGCCCGGCATATTGTACGACTTGGACAGGGTGAAAAACTCGACCCCAATATCTTTTGCGCCCGGCACCTGCAGAAAACTCGGCGGGCGGTAGCCGTCAAAAAACAGGTCGGCGTAGGCAAAATCGTGGACCACAAACAGATTATTGTCCCGCGCAAAATCGACCACGCGCTCAAAGAACTCCAGTTCGACGACCGTCGTGGTCGGATTATGGGGAAAGCTGATCAACAGCATCTTGGGTTTCGGCCAGCACTGACGCACGGTTTCCTGCAGCGAGGCAAAGAAGTCCTGGCCGGGCATCAGCGGCACGACCCGCAGGTCGGCGTTGGCCATCACAATCGAGTACTGGTGGATGGGATAGGTCGGGCTGGGACAGATGGCGACCTCACCCGGCCCCAGGATGGCCAGGGCGAGGTGTGACAGCCCCTCTTTTGAGCCGATGGTCACCACCGCTTCGGAGTCCGGGTCAAGCTCAACATCGAAGCGGCGCCGATACCAGTCACAAATCGCCGCGCGCAGTTTATAGATGCCGCGTGAGCTGGAGTAGCGGTGGTTCTGGGATTTGTTGGCCGCCTCGATCAGTTTATCGACCACGTGTCGGGGCGAGGCCTGGTCGGGGTTACCCATGCCAAAATCAATAATATCCTCGCCGGCCCGGCGGGCCTCCATCTTCATCTTGTCGAGGGTGGCGAACAGGTAGGGCGGCAATCGTTTGATGCGGGGAAATTCCATGCGGGTTCAACCCACCTTTGCGTAAAACCTTTGGGTCTGGGCGATCGTAGCACGCCCTGCGGTAGCGGTCTGTACGGATATAGTGGATTTCAGGCACAGGGTCAAACACAGGGTACTCCCGGCGCCGAAGCGGACAAGCCGAAGCGCCTCGGCCTGATCCCCTGCCTGCGGAGCCTTGCTTTCAAGCGATCAATCTCAGACCGTACCATCAGTGCTATGACCTTGCGGATGGTTTGGGCCGAAACTTGCGAACGCCTTCAACCTGTGATGTGGTTCGTCCTGCGACAGCCTCCTTCCTCATCAGGGCAAGACAAAGCGGAAAGGAGGTCAGACGACGTGTGAGAGATACGTTGCCCGGGGCAAGGTCGTGCTGACTGCAGACCGATTACGAGAATTGATGGCAGAGGGTGAGTCTGACCGCGTGGAACTCACTACCTCCACGAACAACACGGACAAGTTCGGGGAGGCAATCTGCGCCTTTGCCAATGACTACCCCGATTCGCAGCAGCCGGGCTATCTCCTGATCGGAGTAGACAACAACGGGAGAGCCAGCGGGTTGACCGTCACCGATCAACTGCTGCGGAATATCGGTGCCTTGCGCTCAAATATCAATCTCGAACCGCTCCCAGCCATGACCGTGCAGAAGTACGAGTTGCCTGAGGGTGATGTGGCCGTGGTGGAAGTTGTGCCGTCCGACTTTCCCCCTGTTCGATACAAAGGAAGGGTCTGGATCCGGGTAGGCCCGTCGAGGCGCAACGCGAACCAGCAGGAGGAGCGGATTCTGATCGAGAAGCGAACTGCTCGACAAAAGACATTCGATACCCGCCCTTGCCACGGCTGCACGATCAACGATCTCGTGCTGGATCTGTTCTTGGTAAGCTATCTTCCTGCTGCGGTGGATCGCGCCGTCATCGAGGAAAACAACCGCGACACTGCTGAACAGATGGCATCCCTCCGCTTCTACGACTTGGCCTCCGACTGTCCCACGAACGCGGCGGCCTTGCTGTTCGCTAAGGATCCCCTGCACTGGATTCCCGGCGCCTGGGTTCATTTCGTCCGCTGGGCGGGGACGACGATGGCGGACGACCCGATCAGCGAGAAGCGATTCAGCGGAGACTTACTCACAGTCCTGCGCGAGATGCAGACGCTCATCTCGGTCCCGACACGCTCCTATCCGGTACCCGAGTCAGCTCTGCGGGAACGGGCTGAGACCGATTACCCGTCAGTAGCCATTCGAGAGTTGCTGTTGAATGCCATTATGCACCGCTCTTACGAGTCAAACGCACCCGTGCGGTTCTACTGGTACGATGACCGCATCGAAATACAGAATCCGGGCGGCCTGTACGGAATGGCCTCACCCGAGAACTTCCCGAGGCAGACGGACTACCGCAATCCGGTCATTTCGGAGGCTATGGCAACACTGGGCTATGTCAACGCGTTCGGCCGAGGCGTCATCCGCGCGCAGAGTGCTTTGCGCAAGAACGGAAACCCCGAGGCGGAGTTCGCTTTCGAGCCCTCCCACGTGCTGGCGACCATTCGGAGGAAGCCATGAGAACAATCGCTTTCTTCAATAACATGGGGGGTGTCGGCAAGACAGCGCTGGTCTACCACCTTGCGTGGATGTACGCGGACCTCGGTGTCTCCGTGGTTGCTGCGGACCTTGATCCCCAAGCGAACCTGAGCGCCATGTTTCTGAGCGAAGACCGGCTCGAGGAGTTGTGGCCCGATGGGCAGCATCCAAACAGCATCCTGGGCTCGGTTTCACCGATTCTGCGCGGTCTTGGCGATATTGCAAAACCACACGTAGAGGAAGTCACGGAAAACCTCGGCGTGATCGTTGGCGACCTCGGCTTGTCTCGTTTCGAGGCAAAGCTTTCTTCAGCGTGGCCGGACTGCTTGGACCGTGACGAGGCAGCTTTTCGCACCGAGTCGGCTTTCCATCGCACGATCCTTAAAGCCGCCGAGATACGGGCTGCCGATGTGGTATTGGTCGATGTCGGCCCCAACCTAGGGGCGATCAATCGCGCGGCAATCATTGCAGCGCACTTCGTTGTCTTCCCGCTTGCCCCCGATCTCTTCTCGCTCCAGGGACTCCGCAACCTCGGGCCAACTCTCCACGACTGGCGGGACGAGTGGCAGGCTCGCATAGAGCGTCGTCCCACCGACTCAGACCTTCCGCTGCCTTCGGCTGACATCACGCCGGCGGGCTATATCGTGATGCAGCACGCTGTGCGAGCGGGTCGTCCCGTCCAGGCGTATCAGAAATGGATAAGGCGGATTCCCGAAGTCTACCACCAGGAAGCTCTCGATGAGGCAGACGCAAGCGTTTCCTCTACTGATAACGACCCTGAATGCCTTGCGACGCTGAAGCACTATCGTAGTCTGATGCCCATGGCCCAGGAAGCACGCAAGCCCATGTTCCATCTCAGGGCAGCCGACGGCGCTCTTGGCGCTCATATCCACGCCGTGCAGGATTGCTACGAGGACTTCAAGGCTCTCGCAACAGCGATTGCCAACAAATGCGAACTGAAGTAGTAGCCCGGTCCACGTCTGTGCTACGTGGCTTCAAGGGACGATCTGTGAACTGCCTTCAGGGATCACACCAACTTGGAAGGCTGCGACCTATTGTGAAACACTCTGGGAGGCCGAGGGGAAAGCAGGCTTGATAGGAATCGAGCAGTCATTACTGCGCTGAGGAGAAATACCACCATGAGCAAAGCAACGGGCACCAGAGAGGTTAAACTGATCGCCGTCGGCAATTCCAAGGGCATCCGTCTGCCAAAGGTTTTGCTCCAGAAGTACGGCTGGAGCGACTCGCTCGTCCTGGAAGAAAGAGAGGAAGGCGTCTTTCTGTACAGCAAGGAGAAGAACAAGCTCTCCTGGAAAGAAAGCTATCGCGCCATGGCCGCTGACAGGGAAGACTGGAGCGACCTTGAGGCGACGGTCGCCGACGGTCTGGATTGATGGCGGCCTTTCCCCAGCGATACACCATATATTTTGCCGACCTCAATCCTACCGGTGCCTTATCACGGAGATGTATGGAGAGTAGGGAAAGTCCGCAGCCGCTTCAGAGAGCGCCGCGATCAGCAATGGCTTTTCGGTCCACCTTCCCGTCCGTCGTCCTGTCAGGTTTCACTTCGCTCGTTTTTTGCCTTGAGCCCCAGCGCGTAGACCTCCCGTTTGGAGAGGCCGTAGCGCTCGCTCAGCCGGCCAGCGATCTCCTTGAGTGACAGTCCTTGGGCTGCAAGCCGGCCGATCTCCTCGCGGACGGCCCGCTCCTCGGTCGGAGCTGTTTCAGCAGAGCAGCCGGCGACCAGGAGCGCCACCTCGCCCTTCATGTGCCGCCCGTGCAGGCGGATTTGCAGCTCGCTCAGCCGGCCGCGCAACACCTCTTCAAAGCGCTTGGTCAGCTCGCGGCCAATGACCGCCGGGCGGTCGCCCAGGATGTCACACATGTCGGCCAGGCTGTCGGCCAGACGGTGGGGGGATTCAAACACCACGAGGGTGCGGGTTTCGGTTTGCAAACGCAGCAGGGCTTTGCGACGCTGGCCCTGTTTGGCCGGCAGGAAGCCCTCAAAGGCGCACCGGTCGGTGGGCAGCCCGCCGACGCTCAGCAGGGCGGTCAGCATGGACGGGCCGGGGACGGGCACGACACACACGCCGGCCTGCCAGGCGCCCTGCACGAGACGGTAGCCGGGGTCGGCAATGCCGGGCGTGCCCGCGTCGCTGACCAGACCGATTGACTGGCCGGCCCGCAGCTTGTCGAGTAGCGCCGGCGCTTTTTTGCGTTCAATCTGATCGTAATAGCTGGTCAGCGGAGTGCTGATATTGTAGTGGGCCAGCAGCCGGCGGGTGCGGCGGGTATCCTCAGCCGCAATCAGGTCAACCTCTTTGAGGACACGCAGCGCGCGCAGGGTAATATCTTCGAGGTTGCCAATCGGGGTAGCGACGACGTACAGCCTGCCCGGCTCGGTCGCCTCGCTCGGAGGAGCCATGCGCCTCGGCCCCTAGCCCATCAAGCCCTGGTTTGCCCCGCCGTCAATGGTGATATTCGCCCCATGAATGAACGCGGCTCTGTCCGAGGCCAGAAACAGGATCAGGTCGGCCACCTCTTCGGGCTGGCCGACCCGACCGATCGGAGTCATCTTCTGCAAGGCTTCCTCGGGACTGCCGCTCTGGGGACTGAAGGTCGAGATGAAACGCTGGAGGCGTTCGGTCAGGATCGGACCCGGATTCACCCCCACCACCCGAACCTTCTTTTTGGAGCCCTCGTCGGCCAGCGCCTTGGTGAAATGGTTGAGCGCGGCGTTGGCCGCCCCGCCGATCATATAGTTGCCCATCGGCTTGAGCGCACCGGTGCCGATGACATTGACGATCACCCCGCCCTGCTGATGCTGCATGTGGGGCAGGACCGCCCGGGCCATGCGCATATAGCCGAAAAATTTGAGCGTCCAATCGTCCAGCCAGGCCTCGTCCGGCAACTCCAGAAAATCGCCCGGCCGCGCGCTACCGGCATTATTGACCAGGATATCCACCCGCCCGAACTCCGCGACGCAGCGCGCCACCACCGCCGTGATCACCTCGCCTTGGGTCAGGTCGGCCGACATGGCCACGATTTTCCCCGCCGCCTGCTCGCCGGCCAGCCTGACCGTCTCATCCAGGGCCTCCTGACCCCGCGCGCACACCAGGACCGACGCGCCCTCGGCAATGAGGCTGAGCGCCGTAGCCCGCCCAATGCCCTTGCTGCCACCGGTCACAATCGCGACTTTGCCCTCCAGATCGAGTTGCATACGCCCTCCTACACGGGTTTGAACTTGGGAAGATACACCTCGGGTTCGTGCTCTTCAAAAATCACCTCGACCGGCATGCCGATCCTGATGTCTTCGTTGCTGACGTGCTCCAGACTGCTGACCATGATGAGTTCGGGGTCTTCGTCGAGCTGAACCTGGACCACGTTGTACGGCACCTTTTCCCGGGCCGCAGGATGCACCGGATGGGTGATAATGGTGTACGAGTAGACCGTGCCCCGGCCACTGACCCTGACCCACTCCCGGCCCAGGACCTCACACGGCCCGAACAGGTTGGGCGGATACCACTGACCGGACTCCTTGTGGCGCTGCATCCACAGCTCGCCACGCTGACAGCCGTCCCAGTACTGCTGGGCGTCAAAGCTGGGAATAGGACGGGGAAAGTTGGGGGTGTCTGGCATGCCGTATGTCCTCCTTTGTCAGCCTCTCCTTTATCGCATCGGCCCGGATGTCTCTAGGCCGTGTCCGTCGCCGGCCAGACGCCGCACCCAGTCTTTGAACAGCCGGCCGCGTTCCCGGTAGTCGGTGAACAGCCCAAAACTCGGCGACGCCGGCGAGTGCAGGCAGATCTTCCCCGGCGCGGTATGCGCGTAGGCCAGCCGCACGGCGCGTTCCATGCTGTTGACAAAAAAAGCCTGCGGTGCGGGCTGCGACGCCGCAGCCGACCGGGCGCGGACCGCCTGCCAGATCCGCGCTCCGCTGGTCGGAAACAGCATCAGGTTCCTGATCCCGCCGCCGACCAGCCGCCCGGCCAACTCGGAGAAGTCGAGGTGACGGTCATGACCGCCCAGCAGGACGGTCTGCACGTCCGGGCCAAGGGCGGCCAGGTGGGCCAGGGTGACCTCGGGCACAGTCGCCAGCGGGGCGTTGTAAAAGCTGATGCCGCGGTAGGGACCGAGCCGCTCAAAGCGGTGCTCCAGAGCCTCGAAGCCGCGCACAGCCCCGCGCAGGGGTTCGTCCCCGACTCCCAACAGCCGAGCCGTTGCGACTGCGGCCAGCACGTTGGGCAGATTGAAATCGCCCGGCAGCGGAATGTCGGCGACGGCCAGCAGCGGTTCTTCGCCGCCCGCTTCCGAGCGCACCACGATCATGTCCGACGCCACGAAACAGCCCTGGTCCAAGCGCCGCCGGGCCGAAAAGGGCACAGTCCGGGCGCGGGAGTCGGCCGCCGCCCGACTCAGCCGGACCGATTCGGCGTTATAGATCAGATAATCCCCGGCCGATTGGAAACGGGCGATATTCAGCTTGGCCTGCACATAGTCCTCGAAGCTCGGGTAGTAATCCAGATGGTCGGGCATGATGTTCAGCACCACGGCAATATGCGGGCCCTGGCGCAAGCCCTCCAACTGGTGCGAGGACAGCTCAGCGACGAAGACGGTCCGAGCGTGGGTGTCGGCAACGATGTCGAGCGGCGGTCGGCCGATATTGCCAACCAGCCGCGCGTCCATTCCGCCGCCACGCAGGATGGCGTGGGTCAGGGCGGCGGTTGTGCTTTTGCCCTTGGTGCCGGTAATGCCGATAATCGTCCCCGGGCAGTTGCTGAAAAAGAGGGCGGTGTGTGAGGTCAGCTTGCCCTGGGCTGCGGCCCGCTGGATAGCCGGCTGGGAGGGAGGAATACCGGGGGATTTGATGACCACGTCATAGTCGGCCAGGCTGTTCAGGTAGTCCGCCCCCAGATGAAGCCGCAGTCGCCCGGACTGGGCGCGGAGGCGGTCTTGGGCCAGCCCGCTCAGCCCGTCGAACTCAGCCCGGTCGGCCACCCCAAAGCGTTTGCCGGGAAAACGCCGGCACAAAAAGTCCAGGCTGGACAGCCCCTCCTGACCCAGCCCCAGGATGAGGACCGACGGGGTTTCAAGAGCCGCAAACTTCACCGGCCGGCCTGCGCTTTCTGGGCAGCCGGGCCAATCTTCCGATCAAGACCACGACGCAGCAGCCCGACATAGGCTCGGGGCAGGCTGTGGCGCTCGCCCCAGCCGCCGAGCAGCTCGGCAGTCATAGCGGCGAGGTCGGAAGACCGGGGCAGCACTTCGGCGGCCACATAGCGCAGCACTGCCGGCAGGGGCGCTGAGCCGGCTCGGCGGATGCTGAGATACAGGGCGGCCAAGACCTCACGGCTGGTCCCCACGCACTCAAACGGCCGGTGCTCATGAAAGCCCAGCAGCTTGCGGATGAGGCCGACCGAGCGCTCGTCGGCAAACAGGTCGCGACCAAAAATGGCGCGCAGCTCGTCGGCCTTGAGAAAGGGATGCAGAGCGGTGAAGACGAACACGCACTTGGCGCACTCACCGCACCAGGCGTCTTCCTTAAGCCTGCGGTTGCAGCTTTTGAACACCGAAAAATACTCGGGATAACGGGCAAACGAGCGGGTGATCTGCAATTCGTACAGGGGGCGCAGGAGGCTGAAAT
>WTHE01000060.1 GCA_011523315.1 Candidatus Binatota bacterium | reverse complement strand
CCTGGGCCACCCCGCCCTGGATCTGGCCCTCGACAATGAGCGGGTTGAGCATGGTGCCGCAGTCTTCGACCACGATGTAGCGCAGCAGCGTGACCTGGCCGGTCTCGGTATCGACCTCGACGCTGGCGAGGTGGGTCGCGTTGGAGTGGGTGGCGGCCGGCGGCTCGTAGCGGCCGGTGGCCTGGAGTTGGGCGGGCAGACCGTCGGCCAACTCGGCCAGGCTCACGACCTGGATAGCGTCCTGGCGGCGCACGATTATCCCTTCGACAAGGTCGAGATCCTCGGGCGGGATTTCGCTCAAACGCGAGGCCGCCTCAAAAATGTCGGTGCGTAGCTGCTTGGCCGCAATCGCAATCGCTCCCCCGCTGACCACCGCCGACCGGCTGCCCCAGGTGCCCCAGCCGTCGGGCGCGACTGCGGTATCGCCCTGAACAACCCTGATCGCCGCCAGGGGTACGCCCAACTCATCGGCGGTCATCTGGGCCAGGGTCGTCTGGTGTCCCTGGCCATGGGCTGTGGTCCCGGTCAGGACGCTGACCGTGCCGTCGGTCTCGACGCGGATGGTCACCCCCTCGTCGCCGCCGACCGCCAGGCCCGAGGACTGCATGACCTCAGAGCTGGGGGCGGTGCCCTCGACATAGCTGGCGATGCCCACCCCGAGGTAGCGCCCGGCTTGACGCGCCTGCTCCTGTTGGGCGCGGAAGTCCTGATAGCCAAGGATATCGAGCGCCTTTTGCAGGGCTTCACGGTGACTGCCGCTCTCGATCTCCGAGCCGATGATGTTCGTGTAGGGGTGGTCCTCGTTGCGGATCATATTGCGCAGCCGAAGTTCGGCCGGATCGATGCCGAGCCGCTCGGCCGCCATGTCGATCAGCCGTTCCATGGTCAGCACGGCGACCGGCATGCCAACCCCCCGGTAGGCGCCGATGGGCGCCTTATTGGTCGCCACAGCCTTGGTCTCGACCTGAAAGGCGGAAATTTTATATGGTCCGGGAATCGAGAAGGCGGCGTGCGAGACCTCAAACGACGAACTCCACGGATAGGTCGAATAGCCGCCCGCATCGCTCAGAAAACGGCCCCGAAAGCCGAGAATCGTGCCGCCCTCGGTCAGGGCGAGTTCGGCCTCGACAATCTGATGCTTGGCGTGCAGCGAGGCCGACAGGTGCTCGCGCCGGTCTTCGATCCACTTGACCGGTCGGCCCAGCCGGCGGGCCGCATAGGCGGTCAGCACCTCTTCTGGAAAGGTGCTGGCCTTGAGGCCAAAGCCGCCCCCGACATCGGGCGCAATGACCCGCAGCTGCTGTTCGGGCAGGTCGAGCAGGTCGGATAAACTGGAGCGCAGGACGTGCGGCACCTGGGTGGATGACCAGACGCTCAGGCTGTCGGTGCTCGCCTCATACTGGGCCACACAGCCGCGGGTCTCCATGGGCAGGGCCATATGCCGGGCGGTGGTGAAGCGCTCGCTGACCACACACGCGGCAGCCTCAAACACGCCGTCCACCTCGCCAATCGTGGCCGCCCCGGTCTCCATCAGATTGTCCGGCCACTCCTCATGGACCAGGGGCGCATCGGGCTCCAGAGCCTGCTCCGGGTCCCAGACGGCGTCGAGCGGCTCGTAGTCCACCTCAATCAGGGCGGCGGCGTCCTCGGCGATATAGCGGTCGGTGGCCACCACTGCGGCAACCGGGTCGCCGACCAGACGGACCTTGGTCTGGGCCAACACCGGCCAGTCACACGACTTGTAGGTCGGGTTTTTAGCGGGATCGAACTCGACCCGCATCGGCTTGATGGCGTCGGCAATATCCGCCCAGGTCAGTACCGCCAGCACGCCCGGATGGGCCTGAGCCGCGCTGGTGTCAAGCTGACTGATGCGGGCGTGGGCGTACGGGCTGCGGCAAAAGGCTAGGGCCACGCAGTCCGGCGGCGCCAGATCGTCAACATATTCGGTTTTGCCCAGCAGCACGCGCGGGTCTTCCACCCGGCGGACCTCAGCGCCGACCATTTTTCCTGTGCCGCCCTCTGCCATACCGACCTCCGTTGTGACGTAGTGTGGGCATACTACGTCCAGGCTGGCTGCGGTGCAAGCGATCTGCTCGTGTCGCGCCTAGGCCAAAGCCGGTATGCGAGGGGCGGGTATGTTCAATTGACACGGGCAGGC
>WTHE01000766.1 GCA_011523315.1 Candidatus Binatota bacterium | reverse complement strand
TAAGGACAAGTTGCAAGGCCGCGACGTCCTGGCGTGGAGGCCGACCGGCAGCGGCAAATCCATTGCTACCAGTTGCCGGCGGTGTTGCGGGAGGGTTGTACGCTGGTCATCTCGCCGCTCATCGCCCTGATGAAGGATCAGGTTGACGCCTTGCAGGCGCAAGGCATCGCCGCCACGTACGTCAACAGCTCGCTGCCGCCGCACGAACAGCGGCAGCGGCTGCAGGCGTGCCGGGACGGCCACTATGACCTCCTTTACGTCGCACCGGAGCGCTTTCGCAGCCCGCGCTTTGTGGAGGCCGTTTCCCGCATGCGGGTGTCGCTCTTCGCCATCGACGAAGCCCATTGCATCTCGGAGTGGGGGCACGATTTTCGCCCGGACTACCTGCGCCTGCGGGAGGCGGTGGCGCCGCCGGAGCGGCCGCAGGTGCTGGCACTGACCGCCACGGCCACGGTGGACGTGCAGCAGGACATCGTGCAGCAGTTGGGCCGCCCGGACATGCAGCCCTTCGTGTATGGCTTTGATCGCCCCAATCTGGTCTATCGGGTACTGACCCTGTACGGCCAGGCAGTCAAGCTCCAGGCCCTGCACGAGATTCTGGTCGCCCAGCAGGACGGCAGCACGATCGTCTACACGTCGACGCGCCGGGCGGCCCAGGAGGTCGCGGAGTTTATGCAGGGCCGGGGATCGGAAGTGCTGCTTTACCATGCCGGACTGTCGGACGCGGCGCGCAAACAGGCGCAGGACGCCTTCATGGAGCGGCCAAGCGGCCTGATCGTGGCAACCAACGCCTTTGGCATGGGGATCGACAAGCCCGACGTGCGGTGCGTCGTGCACTTCAACCTGCCGCGCTCGCTGGAAGCCTATTACCAGGAAGCCGGGCGTGCCGGGCGGGACGGCGACGAAGCGCAGTGCGTGCTGCTGTTCAGCTACGGCGACGTGCGCATCCAGGAGTTTCTGATCGACAACAGCAACCCGACCCGCGATGTTCTGGAGCGAGTCTACGAATTGATCGCCCGGACAGGACCGCCGGGAACGGACGTGCAGTTGTCGGCTCTGTTGCGGCACCTGGGGCGCGGCAGCAGCGCCATGCAACTCGCCGCCGCGGCCAGGTTGCTGGAAAAGGCGGGTTGCATTGAGCAGTCGACCAGTTTCGAGGTCGGGGACGACCCGCCCGCCGGCATGCCGAACACCTTGGTTCGTCTGGTCGGGCAACCGGTTGCGGGCCACGCCCTGGAACTGGACGACAACGCTTTGCGGCGCCGGCGCCAGCATGAGATGGTCAAGGTCCGTCGCATGGTCGGCTACGCCAACGCCCGTCAGTGCCGGCGGCAGAAGATACTGGGATACTTCGGCGAGACCTGGAACAAGCCGAACTGCGCCGCCTGCGACCATTGCCTGAGCGGGGCAGGCCCCAAAAACGCGCCGGGCGGTCCGGCGCGCGCGCCTTCCGAGGGCGAGTGGCTGGTGATTCAGAAGATCCTCAGTTGCGTGACCCGCATGCGCGGACGCTACGGCCGCACCCGGGTGGTGCAGGTTCTGCAGGGCTCACGGGCCAGGGAGATTCGCGATACCCACCTGTCGCAGCTATCAACGTACGGCATTCTGAAGGGGTCGCCGCGTGAGATGGTCGAAGCCTATCTGGAGGCGTTGATCGGCGCAGGCTGCATCGACATCGTGGGGGACGAATACCCGAAGCTGGAAATCACGGACCACGGACAGGCGGTCATGCGCCGCCAGCAGGATATCCAATTGCCGCTCCCGCCCGTAGTCGAACCGACGCCTCGTCAAGCCGCGGGGCCGGCGCAGCAGCCCCGGTCTGCCGGGCGCGAGGGGGTTGCCGGAGCAATCCCGCCGCTGGAACCTGAATCCGACCCCGTATTGTTGGAGCGCCTGCAAGCGCTGCGTCGCACGCTGGCGGAGGCGGAGTCCCTGCCCGCCTATTGCATCGTCCAGAACCGCACCCTGCAGGAATTAACGGAGAGGCTGCCCACCGAACGCCATGCCCTGTTGGATATCTACGGAATCGGCGAGGAGAAGGCGCGCAAGTACGGCGACGTTCTTCTCGCCGAGATTCGCCATTATCTGGCTGCCAACCGGGAGACGCGGTAGCCAGATGCAGGTCCGATCAGCGCAGCGTAATCCGACATTCGACTGCGCCAACCC
>WTHE01000049.1 GCA_011523315.1 Candidatus Binatota bacterium | reverse complement strand
GCCGAGGACCTCGTCAATGCCTGGGCTTATGTTCGCTCTCATCAGGACGAGATTGCGCGGCAGTTCCGGGAAAACGAGGCTGCCTAGCCTGACTTCTTAAGAATGGCATAGCCTGACCGGCAATTGCACGCTCCGACCGAAAGACAGCCGCATGGACGAACACTACCTCGACCTTACCCAACGAGCCGTCGCAGCCCTGGAAACGATGGCAGACCCCGGGATGTCTGCCGGTGACTGGGTCGCCCTGGGAGTCGGCCTGTCTCAATGTCTGCTCATCGCCTGGGGCTTGTGGATGATGAACAAGAGCAATGCGAGTCGGGATGCCCAGAACGCCCTACAGCAGCAACGCCATGAAGAAACCATGGCCGCCCAGCAGCAGCGCCACGAGGAGAGCATGGCTGCCCAGCAGCAGCGCCATGAAGAAACCATCCTGGCCCTCAAAGAATTGATCAGACGGACAGCGGGCAAAGACCCCTAGAGAAAGCCGGCGGGAGTTCTGCGCCACGCCGGACGGCGTTTCCTTTTCTTGACGCGCCGTATCTGCTAGCTGAACAGGACAGCCACACAAGAGGAGCAGCCCTATGCGCGATGTGAAAATTGCTGAGATTCCAGACCTGGAGGTCGATCCGGTCACCCTCGATATCATTGAGAGCGCGCTCAAGAATTACCGCCACGAGATGGACGCGGTGCTGTACCGCACCGCCATGTCGCCGGTCATTCGGGAGCAGCACGACGAGTTTCCGATGATCTGCGACCCCAACGGCCGGATGGTCGTCGGCCAGTTCGGCTCGTATATCCGGGAGATGATGGACAGCTTCGACCGTCCGATCTACCCCGGCGATGTCATCCTGCTCAACGACCCGTATCTGTGCGGCGGAGCGATCTCCCACATCAACGATTTTCTGATCCTCGTCCCGGTCTTTGACAACGACGAGCTGATCGGCTGGACCTCGATGTTCGGTCACCAGATGGATGTCGGCGGTCCCCTGCCCGGCTCCTTTCCGACCAACGCCACGTCGATCTTTGGCGAGGGGCTGCGCATCCCGCCGGTCAAGCTGTTTGAGCAGGGCGAGCTGAACGAGGATATCCTGAACCTGATTCTCAACAACGTTCGCATCCCGGTCATGAACCGCTCGGACCTGATGGGCATCGTGGCCGGCTGCAAAACCGCCGAGCAGCGGATCAAGGAACTGTGCGAGCGGTTCGGCCGCGACACCTATCTGGCCGCCTGTCAGGCCCTGCTCGACCGCACCCGCCGGGCCATGCAGACACTGATCGAGCGCAATATCTCGACCGAGCCGCAGTCCTTCGAGGACTATGTTGACGACGACGGGCTGGGCAACGGTCCGTTCAAAATGAAACTCACCATCTGGCGCGAGGGGGACAAGGCCGTCTTCGACTGGACCGGCACCGACCCCCAGGCGGCCGGGCCGATCAACTTCTATCTGAACGAAGGCATGTTCAAGATGTTCATCGGCGTCTACCTGATCATGGTCTACGACCCCCAGATTCTGTTCAACGACGGCTTCTACGATCTGATCGAATCCCGACTGCCCGACGGCTGCCTGCTGCACCCCACGTTCCCGGCGCCGCTCGGCTGCCGCACCCACGCCCTGGCCCGGCTGTTCGATGTCATGGGCGGCTGCCTGGGTCAGAAGAGCCCCGAGCTGACCACGGCCGCCGGCTACGGCACCAGCCCCCACCTGCTGTACAGCGGCACCGACAAAAACGGGGAGTTCTTCTTCATCATGGAGATCAGCTACGGCGGTATTCCGGGCCGGCCGATGGGTGACGGCATCGACGGCCACTCGTGGTGGCCGCTGTTCACCAATATCCCGACCGAGTATCTGGAGAGCTACTGCCCGCTGCGGGTGGATCGCTACGCCTCGGTGATGGATTCCGGCGGCGCCGGCTTGCATCGTGGCGGCAACGGCATCGACAAATGGTATACCTTTCTGGAACCCGGTGAGATCGGCATTCACGACGACCGCTGGCTGACCCCGCCGTGGGGCATCCTGGGCGGCAAGCCGGGTATGCGCTCAACCAAGATTCTGATTCGCGCCGACGGCAGCCGGGAAGTCCTGCCCTCCAAGTGCGACCAGATCAAGGTCGAGCCGGGCGACCAGCTGATCTATCAGACGGCCGGCGCCGGCGGCTGGGGAGACC
>WTHE01000593.1 GCA_011523315.1 Candidatus Binatota bacterium | reverse complement strand
TCCAGATAGCGGACCGTGTCCGCAAACTGCGTGAAGATCAGCACCTTGCGATCCGGGTGGACGCTCGTCAGCATTTCTTCCAACGCGCCGAGCTTTGCGTCCTCGGCCGCCTGCCACACGCCGAATTGGACTAGGAGGTTCCGCAGAGTCGTGGCGTCGGTCATCAGGTCCGTGCCGAGACTGGCACTAAAGTGGCGTGACGGCAGCCAGCGAAACCGTCTCTTATATTTGCCGGAAAAAAGCTCGTAGACCTGGGAGGCACGCTTGCGAAAATCCTCTTCGGTTCTCAGCAGCGTCGTTGCTCCTGGCTGTCCGTTCTCTTCGTCGTCATCCGTATCGAAGATGTCGCCGACAGCCTGCTCGGCATCCTCATCAGAGGATTGTGAGTCCAGGAGGCTCGCGTCTGCCGTTCCGATTGGAAGTGGCAGGTCATTTTCAATGGCGTGCAGAAAAACGAAGTTTCTGAGAATGTGGCGTTCGACCGACAAGAGGAATGCATGACCGCTGCTCTCCAAGCGCTTGAACAGATTGGTCCGGCAGAAGCCCATCAGGCGCTTACCCGCGCGCGACAAGTCGTATAAGATCTTGGCTTCGGTCTGCGTTGGAGGCTTGCGCGACGAATCCGTCACGTAGTTGCCGAGCCCATAGCGTGGGAGGTCTAAACCGTTTATCGCGCTAACCACCTCGTCCGCAAACAGCCGAGCATACTGCCCATCAATGTCAAAGCGGAGCGTCTTGGGAACCCGTGTCGGGAAATAGGAAGTAGTGCCGTCCTCGAACGTCAGGTATTTGCGACCGTTGGTCGAGTCCGTAGCCGCGTAGTTATCCTGAATAAAGCTGCGCGTCCGGCGGACAAGATACAGCCGCATCAGCTCCCGCCAGTCATCGGCGTACTCGGATTTCTCGAATGCGGCCAGGGATCGCACCGGTGCCTGATGGTGGCTCACAAACTCCGTTTCGCCAAGCTCCCGTAACAGGCGTTCGGGACGAATGCCCAGATCCTGATCCTCGGGCACGAACAGGCGAAGCTGGCTGGATAGGTCCTCATACGTTTTGTTGTACGGCGTTGCCGAGAGCAGGATGCACTTGCTGTCGTTCTCCCGGATGTATTCCTGAATAGCCCGGTATCGCTTGCCCTCTCGGTTCCTCAGATTGTGGCTCTCGTCGATCAGCACCAGACGATAACGACGCATCTTGGGCAACTCTCCGATCACGCGGCTGACCGAGAGCACACGGGCGCGCATTCTGTACTGCGCCCGGTAATCCTCCCACATCGGAACGAGATTCTTGGGGCAAATAATCAAGGTCTCAAGTCCGTGATCGTCCTCGAATACTCGCGCCAGAGCAGTCGCCATGAGTGTTTTGCCCAGCCCGACGACATCGCCGATGATGACGCCGCCCCGTTTGTTCAGATGGTGGGCGGCAATTTTTACCGCCGCAGTCTGAAAGTCGAGCAGCTTGTTGCCGAAATCCTTGGGGATACGAAACTCCGTCAGACCGGCCCGTGCTTCCTGCGATAAGTGGTAGGCGATTTTGACGTAGATGTGGTGGGGTGGGATCAGGTCCTCTCGCGCCCAACTCTGCTCGATAATCTCGACCAGCTCTTTCGAGATATCGACGCACCAGCGGTCGTTCCACCGGTCTTCGAACCATTTGGCAAGCTTTTGGCAGGTATCATGGTCGAGCACATCGACGTTGAGTTCGCCCTGAGCAGACAGCCCTGATTGGGTGAGGTTGCTGCTGCCCAGGTATCCGACGGTCGGGTTGATCGGATCGGGACGGAACAACAGGTACAGCTTGGCATGAAGCGGATGCTTGAGAAAAAGCTTGACAACAACCTTCTTCGCCTTGATCTGCCGCGCCAATCTCCGTAGACCCGCCTCGTCCGCATTGGTTGGAACGCCTATGGTCAGTTGTTCGCGGAATTCTTCGGCGAGTCTTTTCTTGAGCCGAAGCGCCGTCTGATTATCGAGTCCCGTTCGGTCGTCAGACAGCGTCTTGGCAATCCGTAGCTCCTCGTGCGGCAACCTCTGCATACCAACGAGCAGGCGGCAACAATGCCCTTCGCCCCCGCTCCATTTCTCTACATAGGTATCTATCGACCGCCAGCCGCACAGGTTGAAATACCCGACACAGAAGTCGGCCCGGTCTGACACCTCTATGGTTTCCGCCAATGCAGGCAGAAGACGCTGTTCGATATTGTCAAAAATGCGGGGCATGGGATTTATTGTACCGGCAGGGCGACAAAGGTGCCGCCGTTCTGGCGGGTCAGCTCGCGCATCAGGATGGGAAAGCGGTCTGTTGTATGAGGGGAAACAAACCCCACCGCGTGGACCTTGGCCAGGCGTTTGCCGGTGGCGGCGTTGGTGTTGAGCCGGTGGAGGGCCTCAATGACCGGATCGTAGGAGCCGCCGGTGTAATCGTCGCCGAAAATGTAGATGGACAGCTTGATGTTCGGCCGGGCGTAGCGCTGCAAGGCGACGTGGAGTCCTTCGACAGGACTGCTGTTTGAAGTGCTGTTCCAGGTTCTGAACAGCCGGATGACGTTCTGACGGCGCCTCGGGGTGTCAGGAATCCAGCGTCCGGCATAACCGGAGATCAGATGCGCCCCGTTGTCGTTCAGAATCTGGAATCCGGTGATCTTGGGATGAATGGTCATGACGTTCTCAAGCTCCCGCGTCACCCGACCCCAGATTTGCTGCATGCTTCCCGACGTATCAACAATAAAGACGACATAGTCGCTGTCGACCGGAATGCCGCCCACCTCCTCGTCGCTTTCCTGAGCCGTCTCCTGCTGGACGGCGGCGCGCTTGACGGATTGTTCGACCAGCGTCAGCCCGGCCAGATTTTTGTCCAGCACAAGGTTCTCGTCTTTGCTCGTCCTGACGCTCCGACGTGCCGCCGCAGCCGCCGCCCGCAATCGTGCCAGCGTGGTTTCACGCGACGCGGCTTCGGCCTGACGGTCGGCGAGGTCGGCCAGCAGGTCGTCGGCCTCGGCCTCGGCAGCCAGAATAGCCCGCAGCAGGGCCTCCGTCCGAGCCTGGAGCTGGGGCACAACCGCCTCTGAAAAGTCTGAAATCAGGACCAGCAGGATCACCGCGCCAAAGCCGCACGACACCACGTCCAGAAACGACAGGCTGAAAATATCGAAGGTCCGACGCTGGGGCTTCATGGCCAGGTCTCCGCAGGCGTGATGAGCACACCGCCCGACAGGGCCGCCCACTGCCAGTACTCGAACGTCGCCCCGGGATCGCCCTCAATGGGCAGCAGGATGACGTTGACCGGCAGGCGGTCGGTCGGCCAGGTGTCTTGAATCGTATGCCGGAAGAGTTGGGCCCGACATGCGCCGGAGATGTTGCTGGACCGGCCCCACAGCGCGCTACAGGCGGCAAACGGGTTGAGGCGGCTGTAGCCGGCACTGCCCTGCGTGGGCAGGCCATCGGTCACAAGGTACAGGTGGGTGGGACCCATCGCGTGGATGGCTTTGAGACCGGCCTGGAGATTGGTCGGCCCCGAGGGAACAACCGCCTCAAGATCGCGCAGAATGCCCTCCAGGCTGCTCGGGTCACGGCTCGGTTTCCACTGTTGTCCGCCCAGATGTTCGGCCTTGTCACTATAGGTCACGACGCTCACTTGCGAGCGGTCGGGCAGGCGGGCCAGCAGCCAGCTGACGATTTCCTTTGCGCGACGCCATTTGGGGCCAGCTTTTTTGTCCAGGTCCGAAGAATTTTTGCGGCGAATGACCGCCAGCAGGGTTTCATCGGTCATCGAGGCGCTGACATCAATGAGCAGACCGATCTTCTGGCCCTCGACCTTGAGACCGATGAGGTAGGTTTCCTGGCCCGCCTTGGGAATCTCGATGACATCCGATCGGGTGGTGATATTCGTTTGGGTAATCGTCTCTTCGAGCGCCGCCAGCCGCTGTCGCTTGGCGTCTGCCGCGTCGCGGTTTTTGGCCGCCTCGTCCTGCAGACGCGACAGCTCCTGGGAAACCGACTGCACGCGGCTGTCAGCCGACCGGCTCTGGTCGCTGAGTGCCTGTATCCCACTGCGGAGTTCCTGGTGGAGTTGTTCGAGGCGGCTCAGGTCGGCTTGCAGCAGCGCGGTCTCGGGCTCGGCTCTCTCCGGGTTATCCTTGACCAGCATGAACACGAGCACAATTGCGCCCAACCCACAGGACATGATGTCCAGGAAGGCGATGTTGAGCCCGGGTGTGACACGTCGTTGTTTCAGTTTCGACCTACCGACAAAGATGGTGATGATTCCAGCTTGACCGGGTGGCCATCGTCACCTTTGCTGATGCGATTGAGCAGGAAGGCCTCGCAGTAGTCCTGCGTATCCACCACCAGATTATCTTGCAGCCGTTGAAGCTGATGCAGCATGAACATCAGGGCGATGCTGATCAGCAGCGCGACCAAGGTGGAATTGAACGCAATGCCCAGGCTCTCGGTCATCCCGGCGATATCACCGGCAAGCGCCTGGTCGGCCTGGGACAGAGCTTGGCCGATGCCCCGCACGGTGCCGATAAAGCCGATCGACGGGATGGCCCAGATGAGATAGCGGATCATGGAGTTCTCGGCATCCTGCTTGAGGGCCAGGGCCTCAACGCTGGACTCGATGGCGTCAGACGTGTTCTGGACATCCTGGGTAATCAGGAAGCGGCGCAGGCTGGTCATGAGGGTCTTGACCAGCGGCGTTTCACGGATATCGGGGGGCAGGGCTTCGAGCGTTTTCAGGGCGCTGTTCAAGCCGTGGAATTCTCCCAGGGAGTCTTCGGCCGCCTCAGCCTCGGCCGTCTCTTCGGGTTCTTCGGTGGATTCCTCAAGCAGATCAACGGAAAACAGATACTGCTCGCGCAGAATGGCAAGGCATTTGCCGAGAATGAGAAACATCCCCCACAGCATCAGAATCAGACAAATCTCTTGCTCGTAATCCTTGAGGATGACGACGAGGTGGCGGGGAGCCGACTGGCCGGCCTGTCTCGACGCTTCGAGCACCAGCGACGCCTGTGGCCGGATGTAACCGATATAGGTGATATGCACGGCCACCACACACACCACCAGGGCGATCATGTTCGACAGGGTTTTCGTCATACTCAGATATCCACCGGGAATGAGGCCGGCGCATTCAGACTGAATGAGGCTCGGCCCGACTGGGCAACGGCAACCGCCAGCAGGCCGGCGCCGATCAGCCCGGACACGACCAGGATGATGATAAGCCGACGGCTCTTTACAGTGAACAATGCTCTCTTCCTCCGATTATTATCGTGCGGTTTGCCGGTGTGTCGCGTTTTCCTCATTGGCATACAGGTATCTGGCTATTCTGAACCCCACATCGTCTCGCCCCTCGTGCAGGCCGTCTCTATACGCCGCGCGCAGGGGGGTCAGGGAGCCCGAGCGCCAACTCGAGCCTTTGATGACGTGCGACTGGCCGGAAGCCGGGCCGAGCGGATCGACCGCGCCGGCAGCCGCCGGGTCAGCCACAATCGCATAATAGTCATGCACCCATTCGCTGACGTTGCCGGTCAGATCGTGGAGCCCGGACGACTCAGCCGGAAAACTCCCGACCGGAGCCAGGCTGGCGTGTCCATCGGTGTAATTCGGAATGTAGAACCGTGTGCTGCCCTGGGTGCTCTCATCGGCCACATTCCCGGTCCGGGGCGGCAGGACGGCTTCGTCACCCCACGGGAACACCGTCTCGGCCTTGCGTCCCGCTCGGCGCGCCAGCCACTCCCATTCGGCCTCCGTCAGCAGCCGGTAGCCGTCCGAGGTCGTGTCGAGGCCGACCAGTTCGCCGTTCCTGATGCGGTAAAACGGCGGCAAATCTTCCTGGCGGCTCAGCCAGTTGCAGAACATCGCCGCATCCAGCCAGCCAACAGCGGTCACGGGCAACTCGGCCGACCCAGCGTGGTCGGGCTTGAATTTCTGAAACTGGGCGTTGGTGATTTCGTATTTGCCCGCATAGAACGGTTTCCTGAGGGTCACCTGCCGCTCAAACTCGTTGGCCCGCTGGCCCTTCTGGTGACGTGGCGCGCCCATGGTGAAGCGGGTCGGATGAAATAAGACCAGTTCCACGCCAGCAGCGTTGGCATACCGCTTGGGCGCTTCTGCCAGACGTGCCGCAAACTCGGTAGCCAGGCTTTCGTCTATCACCGTCGTATGGGTGGGCGACGGCGTGATCTGTTTGTCAATCGTCCGGTAGCCCGGGCGTCTGAGGGAAATCGTTTGGGGTTTGGTCGCCAGACTCAGGCTCAGCGGCGTCGCGCCTTTTTCCGCGCCGTCGATGAACACACGCGCCTGGGGCCGAGCCCGCACCTCGACTCGGCCGAACTCGGGCTGCAAGTGCAGCCGCACGCGGGTGGTTTGCTGGGCCCGAGCGACCAGCGTGCGGCTCAGGCTGGTATAGCCTGGGCTGAGATAGGTGACATTGACCTGGGTGTTGGCCGCCACGCTATGGTTCTGAGCGGGATTGACCCGTTTGCCGTTGACCAGCAGGCTCCCGTTCGGCGGACTTACCTCAAAGGCCAGGGTCGCGGTTGGCCGCCGGAGACGGTAGGAGCGCTCGACTGACAAGGCAGCGTTGGTCAGCTCCAGGCTTTCGGAAACCCGCGCATAGCCGTCGAGTGCCACCTCGAGCTGATGCGTGCCGCCGGCCAGACGGGTGCGCAGCGGCGTTGTTCCGGCCGCCACGCCGTTGAGGCTGACCGAGGCGCCGGTCGGAAGAGACTGAATAACGATCTCGCCCTCCACCTGCTGGAGCGGAATGTCGAGTTCAAGCCGTTCGCCACGGCCAATGGTGACCTGCTGTTCGACGGTCCGGTAATAGGGATGATTGACGCCAAGCCGGTATTCGCCCGGCAGGAGTTCGCGCTCGAACTCGGCGCCTGTGGCCAGCCGGTCGTCGTTCAGCGACCAGCGGGTGGCCTCACCCGCCGGGCTGGTCGAACACGGGACACGCTGATCGCTTCCTAACGAGGCGGTCATCACCGTGCATCGTGCATAGAGGTGGCCGGGTAACTCCTGAAGCGTGACGCTGATCACACCGCCCCGTTCGTGGGGCTGAATCTGGCGGCTGGCAGTCCGAAAGCCGGGTGCGCTCACAGCAACGACGGGCTGTGAACTGAGGGCATACACCACGCCCGAGACGGCGACCGCAATACCGGTCTCAACGCCGACGGAGCCGGTCTGGGCCGCGTCCGCGGGTGCGATCCTGACCGAGGTTCCGGTCATGAAGACGACAGTCAGCGCGACAACCAGCACGCCGCCCACCAGCGCAATTGCGATGGTCCCGTAGCGGCTGCGTTGGTATTGTCGGGCACTTTTAATGCGTTGCTCAAATCGGTTCATCGCAAACAATCTCAACCTGAACGTCAAACGCGTCCGGTGGGACCCGAACCTGTACGATCTCCGATTTGTATCCGCTCCGACTGCCCTCGAAGCGGTACGCGCCTGGCTTGAGGTGGATCAGCTTCGAGACGACCGCTCCGACCCGACCGACTCCCCTGACCGATATGTTTGTCTTGCCGTCGGAGACGATCCGAACCGGGACCTGTCTGGAGTAGCGCTCCAGCGTGTGCCGGAGTTCAGCAGCCCGGGCGGCCAAGTGCGGGCTGGCCTGTCCGGCTTGCCTGCCCTGGGCGATCAGCTCTCGGGCCTGGGCGGCAACGGGTGGCAACGTCAGTCGGTGCGGAGCGTCGAGCTGGGACGTGATGGCGCTGAGCAGAGCCAGGAGGCGCTCGGCAGTCTGACGGCCCTGGATGGCCGGTGCGTGTCCGGGCCGGATCGCCTCGACCTGCCGATAGGCGTCAAGCGCCGCAGACCAGTCGTCCGCCTGCTCGGCAGAGCGGGCCTGGTGGAGCAGACGTTCGACCTGCAAGCCATGATCACGTTCGCGTACCTGCTTGGCCAGCAGGGCGGTTTCGGGCCGATTAGGAAAGATCCGACGCGCGTGGTTGAGATGCTCCTGGGCACTGCCGAGATCGTTCTTTTCCAGGGCGGCAAACCCGCGGGCAATATGACGGCTGTAGCGGTCATCCTGAATCGCTGTCCTCAGGCTGGCCAGACGCTGACGGCTGGCCGGCCGGGAGGGATCCCGCTTGACGACTTCCTCCAGCGCTCGCAGCTCGGCCTGGGTATTGTTTTCCAGCCTGGCTATCCGCGCGGCTTCGACGTGGACCAGCACTTCCGGTAATGTCTCAATCTTGGCCTGCAGGTGCAGGGCTTCGGGCGACTGCGGCCTGATGCGCAGGGCTTCGGTGATATGCAGGCTGGCGGCATCGTAGTCGTCCTGTTCAAGGCTGGCGTCCGCAGCCGCAAGCGCCGTGGTGAACGCCGCCTCGCGTTGCTCCAGCGCGGTGCGCGCCTTTTCAAGCGCGGTGGTGAGCAGTGCGAGCGCGTCGGCGTGGTTTCCGTCGCTGAAGGCCTGCAGGGCGGCGGCCTTCATAGCCGTCAGGTCGCGCTGGGCGACCGCATCCCAGCTGGTGAACGTCTGGCTGTGGATGAGCGGCTCGACCTCGCGCATATACTCACCCAGGGCCTGCTTGAAGCGTTCGCGCGGGTCGGTGTCGATTGACGGGGCAGCGGACTGGAGCACGTCCAAGCCCGGGATTGTCGCGTTGCTCGACACTTCGGGGGCGGAGCTGCCGATTTCGCCCGCCGGTTGGTGGGGTATCACCAGTTCCGCCAGCCACAGTCCGAAGCCCGATATGCCGATGGCCACGACTGCGGCTGCCTTGAGCCACGTGTTCCACGCGTGCCGATTCGCGCCTGCGAGCCGCTCGTCCAGCATTCCTGCGCTCCAGGCAAGGTGAACGATGATGACCATCTCATCGAGAAGAGATCATCGTTCACCTTGTTAGAGTTCCACCTCCGGTGTCCGCTCTTGTTCGTACATTTTCTTGAGAAAGGCGCGCCACTGACCGAACTGCTCTTTTGCCGTCCCGGTCAGCTTCTGGGTGTCTTGCTCAAACGCGACAACCTGGGGAGCGAGTTCAACGTCAATGGACTCGCCAAGCTCGTTGAGCGCATCGCGGTGGACTTTGGCCTCCTTACTCGTCTGAAAGCTTTTGCCGAGCATGACCGCACCGGCAACGCCGCTGGCCAGTCCTGCGGTTGTCGCGACCGTGCCGAGGCCGCCTTGTGGCGCCATAGCCATACCGGCAATGCCGAGGCCGACGAGCAGGGCGCCGGCGACTCCCTGAATGAGGGCTTTCCGCTTGGTCTGTTTCTCCGCCTCACGTTCGGCCAAGCTGTGTTCCTGCCAGATCAGGTAGCTGGCGTCCATCTTATCGCTGAACACCCGGTAGTTGTCCTGTAAATCATCGACGAAAAGCTGATCGCGGACACGAATGGCCTTGGTTCTCAGCAGCATGGGATCATCGCTGCTGGGATAACTGGCCAGCGCGAATTGACCGGCTTCCATTCTGAGATGTTCGGAGAAGGCTTCCTCGGTGAGGCTGACGCCAAAGCGGAGGTCGGTCAGCATTTTCAGCTGTTCCAGGGAAGCGGCCTGCCGCTGGTTGAGCTGTTCGACCAGGTAATAGGCGGCGTTTCTGAACACCGGGTCGTAGGGGTCCTTGCCCGTGTTGCGGATGTTGGTGTGGAAACTGGGGGCGACCGTATGGCTGAAGGACTGGTCAAACCAGTCGGCGCCGGAAATGTCCCGGACCGCCAGGTCGATGGTGACTTCCTCGCCGGACGACTCCTGAATTGTGCCCATCACGTACAGGTCACCGGTGGCGGTCGTATCGGGGGTGACCCGGACGGCCCCAAAGGCGCCTGTCTCTTCGAGCGCCAGTTTCAGTTTGTGGGCAAAGCGGTTGGCCTCGGCCCGCCGCAGTTCCGGCCACACCCCGTCCTCGGCGGCACCCTCGGAGAGGCCGGGATCAAAGACCGGAACAATGATGTCCAGTCTGGGGTGGTTACTGATCGGCCTGGGTGCGGGAGCCTGAGCCGAGGCAGACGAAGGGGGCAATCCGACGCTGTGAGTCGGCCTCAATCCCGGGCTGGCGGCGCAGCCTGAGAGCGTCAGGGCGACACACAACAGGTAGACGGTAAACGTTTTCACCAATTCCACCTGACACCTAATCGCGCCTATTCTTGTACCGGCAGCCCCTTGTAGCGACGGTATTCGTTCCATAATCGTTCCCGCATGTGCGGATCCTGTTCCTGCATGGCTGCCGCCCGGATCTGCGCCTCGAGGACGCTGTCGTTGTCGGCCGCAGGAATGTCTTCCGGGAGCTGGCCGCTGCCCAGAACCGGCTGTCGTCCAATCGGCACCCGTCCGGCGGTCCCGTCCGGCGTTTCTTCCTCGCCACCCCCTGGCGGGATTCCCAGGGCCGGGCTCAACTCCGTCACGTCGGAAACCTGGGTTGGGCCGCCAAGCGCCCCAGCGGGAACCTGCGGATTCGTCTCGGTTCCCGATATCTCAGAAGAGGCGATTGAGCCGCCCGATCCCAACTCAGGAAAAGCACCACCACCGGCTCCAGAGGCCGTATCGGCCGCACCACCGGCGGTGGCAGGGGACGGCCCCCCACCGCCCTGGCTCTGGGCATTCCGGCGGGCGTCATACTTATTGAGCGAA
>WTHE01000227.1 GCA_011523315.1 Candidatus Binatota bacterium | reverse complement strand
GTTGTCCGACACAGCACCATCTGGAAACCCGAGAACATAGAGGACATCCAGGCCAAGGCCGACCTGGGCCGCTATCGTATTCGGGGCTTTAGCGCCTTACGCGACCGCCCCCTGCCCTCTTTTGACGACCTGACGTTTGTGCCCTGTACCCTCACCCGGGTGCCCCTCGAAGGCTACCGTGAAAAATGTTCGACCAGGACCGTACTCGGCACCCGTTTTGCCAAAAAGCCGATTGAGATCGACATCCCCATTATGGTGACCGGGATGAGCTATGGCGCGCTGTCCTACAACGCCAAAGTGGCCTTGGCCAAGGCTGCGGCGCGCGCCGGAACGTCCACGACAACCGGCGATGGCGGCATGTTGGCCGCCGAGCGCGAGCATTCGGATATTCTGATCTACGAGGTCTTACCCAGCCGCTACGGTATCGACGTGCACCATCTGCGGCAGGCCGACGCGATTGAGCTGACGGTGGGACAGGGAGCCAAGCCCGGCACGGGCGGGCTGCTGCTTGAGTCCAAGGTCTCGGACGAAATCGCCGAGCTGCGCGACCTGCCCCCAGGTGTTGACCAGCGCAGCCCGTGCCGTCATCCGGACTGGCTCGGCCCGGACGATATGCTGACAAAAATCGAGGAGCTGCGCGAGGCAACCGACTGGCAGGTGCCGATTTTTGTCAAAATGGGCGCGGCTCGCGTATACGACGATGTGAAACTGGCAGCCAAGGCGGGAGCCGACGTGGTTGTGGTCGATGGGATGGAGGGCGGTACGGGTGCCTCGCCGGATATCCTGCTTGACCATACCGGGATTCCGACCCTGGCCGCGGTGAGCGAAGCGCGCGTCGCCCTGGAGGAATGCGGGCTGTACGGCACGGTCCAGCTCATTATTGCCGGCGGCATACACAGCGGCACGGCCGCGGCAAAGGCGCTGGCACTCGGTGCGGATGCCGTTTATATCGGCACCGCGGCTCTGATCGCGCTGAACTGTAACAAGCCGCTATACGTGGACGATTATCATGCCATCGGCGCCGAGCCCTACGCCTGCCATCACTGCCATACCGGCCGCTGCCCGGTCGGCATTACGACGCAGGACCCGGAGTTGATGAAACGGCTGGATATTGACGCGGGCGCCGAGCGGGTGGGCAACTTCTTTAACGCCATGACGCTGGAAATCCAGATGCTAGCCCGCTCTTGCGGGAAGTCGGATGTGCATGCCTTAGAGCCCGAAGACCTGCGCGCCTTGACGCTGGAGTCCTCCATGATCACCGGGATTCCCCTGGTTGGAACCAACGTGGTCTTTGCCGGAGGGCCGGGCTGGAAACCGTCGTCCGAACGGTAGTCTCCATGTCGTTTCTTCTGGCCTGTCCCAACTGCGGTGAGCGGAGCGTGTACGAGTTTCGCTCGGGCGGGGAGTTCCGGCAGCGCCCGTCTGCGTCGGTTTCGTCACACGAGTGGGCACGCTACCTGTATCTCCGAAAAAATGAGGCCGGTGAGACGACCGAGTGGTGGTATCATCAGTTGGGCTGTCGGCGCTGGTTTTTAGCCGTTCGTGACACGCGTACAAATCTCGTCAAAGAAACCTATGAGCACGACTAGACTCCCGCCCCACCCGGCTCACGTCATCGACCACGAACAAACCCTGACCTTCTCCTTTGCCGGGGAACGCATACAGGCACGGGCGGGCGATACCATCGCCTCGGCGCTCTACGCCGCAGGCCAGCGGACATTCAGTCGGAGTTTCAAATACCATCGCCCACGCGGGCTGTTATGCGGCGCAGGGCAGTGTCCGAACTGTCTGATGAATGTAGATGGCACTCCCAATGTCCGTGCCTGTACCGAACCCGTTCGGCAGGGCACGCGCGTCCAGCCACAGAACGCGTGGCCCTCGCTCAAGCACGACCTGCTGTCCATTATTGACCGCTTCGACTGGCTGCTGCCGATCGGCTTCTATTATAAGACCTTTATCCGTCCGCGTTTTTTCTGGCCCTTGGCAGAAAAATTTCTTCGCCGAGCTGCCGGCTTAGGAGAAATCAATACCCAGGCAAAGCCAAAGGGCGGCTATGAGCACGAGTACCGCCACACCGATATCACGGTTATTGGCAGTGGACCGGCCGGCCTGACGGCGGCGTATGAGGCGGCCAACCTCGGCTGTCAGGTGACGCTGATTGACGATCAGCC
>WTHE01000434.1 GCA_011523315.1 Candidatus Binatota bacterium | reverse complement strand
GTCGATGCATTCCGTGCTCTCCTTCTTGGAATGGTTGTTGGTCATCTTCACTCGTCTTCGTTCCTCTATGTGTCATTGATTACCGCTTCATGCCTCACTCCTTCCTCCCTCCTCTATTGATAACTGCTGCATACTCATGGCTTGTTGTGGCCCAGCGCCCAGCCCGACACGACGCGTGTCCTGCGGGACGCTGGGTGCAAAGATTGTTGGCCTCAGTGATTCAATTGATAATTGATTGCAATTGCATATAAGTATCAAACTGTGAAAGACGAACAGAACTGTCAAGCCTCCAATTTTGGTAGGTCATTGAAAATCTTGATTTATATGACTTTTTGTGATTTTCATGAAACTATGATCCCTCCAATTTTAGGGGGCTGACGATTCCCGGTCTCACGTCTGAAATTCCCCCCAATTTTTTTGTTGAGTCCCCTAAAATTTATGATTTATCCACCAATTTTGGGGGAACAAAATGTGCAGGTATGAGGTATAGGGGGCGCTAACATTGTTCATGTCTGCCCCCCGCGCCGCCCCGGGTAGTGGCCTCCGTGGTCCGGCGGGTGCAGCCGCATGGGCAGCGTGTCGATGTGATGGAAGGAGAAGACTGTACGATGAGTGACCAAGACGCCTTTGACCGGATCCTCGCGGCCTTGTACGACGCCATGCTCGACGATGGCCGGTGGCCGGCCGCCTCGGCCCTGATTGATGAGGCCTGCGGCGCGCAGGGCAATGCCCTGATCGTCAGTGGCGGCCCCAAGGACGATGTCCGGGTCCTCTTCGCCCAAGCCTACTACCGGGGGCACAGCCGCCAAGACTGGGTGCGCCAGTACCTCACACTCTACCATCCCATCGACGAACGCGTGCCACGCATCCGTCAACTGCCCGACAGGCGCCTGGTGCATATCACCGCCCTCTACACCGCTCAGGAGTTGCAGACCTCGCCCACCTACAACGAAGCGATGCGCCAGTTTAACGGCCAAGATGGCTTGAATGTACGCCTGGACGGCCCGGACGGCTCCAACATCATCTGGGCCATTGCTGATCCGGTCACCCGGGACGGCTGGCAGTCCCCCCAGCTGGCGCTGGTCAGAGGGCTGCTGCCCCATCTGCGCCAATTTGTTCGTGTCCGGCAAGCCCTGGCCAGGGCTGGGGCGCTGGAGGCGGCCGGGACCAACCTGCTCGACAATCCGCGGCTGGGCGTCATCTACCTGGATCAGCACGCACGGGTCATCGAGGCCAATGACCGCGGTCGGGACCTGCTGCGGCGGGCCGATGGATTGTCCGACCCGGACGGGCTGCTGCAAGCCACCGTGCCGACCGAGCAGGAGCAGTTGGCGCGGCTGGTGGCGCACGCCCTGCCAGCCGCCGGCACCCCCGTCAGCGGCTCGATGCTGCTGCGCCGCGCGTCCCTGTTGCCGCACTTCGTGGTCCACGTCTCCCCCGTGGGCGCGCTCCAACTGGACTTTGGGGCGCGACGGGTCGCCGCGCTCGTGCTGCTGGTCGAACCGACCTACCAGCCTCACCTGGACCCCGACCTCGTGGCCCGCACCCTGGGCCTCACCCCGGCCGAGAGCCATATCGCGGTCGGGCTGGCCGAGGGCCGATCGGTGCGCGACATTGCCGTGACAACGGGGCGCCAGGAGGGCACCGTCTATTGGCACATGAAGCGAATCTACCACAAGCTCGGCATCTCCCGGCAGGCGGACCTGGTGCGGCTGGTGCTGTCGGTCGCCGAGTTTCGGTAAACGGGCGGAACATGCCCGCGACACTGAGCAGGCGGCGGGAGCTAGAGCGCTTCACGATAGACTGTAGGAGGTCGGATCAGCGGAGCGTAAGCCGACAAGGACGGGATGTCAGGTTACGCCTCCGGCTAACCTGACCTACACGGCTCGTTCCGAGAGGGGCCGCTGTGGCGGAAAAATCCCCCTCAGTCCCCCCCTTCGACGTAGCTCAGGGCAGGCTTTGGCAACGTGTGATGCGAATTACAGCGTCCACCGATAGGCTGCCCGGAGACCCCTCTCCTGCCGTAGGGGCACGGCATGCCGTGCCCCTACAGGTTTTCGTCACGCATCGTGAGGGGGCTTCGGAGGGGCGGATTTGAAACCCGCCCCTACCGCTGGTGCCTGGAATCGGTTAAAAAATGGCCATGTTGAGAAAAGCTGCTCTCATACTTGG
>WTHE01000219.1 GCA_011523315.1 Candidatus Binatota bacterium | reverse complement strand
ATACGCCCGCGCCCGCTCGACCGTCCGATCGCTCCCCCCTTGAGTGGGAGTCGCAGCAGCCAAGCCGTCAGGCGACGGCTGTTGCGGTGGGCGGTCTCCCCTCCCCGAAAGACTCGCGTCTTTCGACCCTCCGTCAAGGGGAGGGTGATGAGGCAACACGGCATAAATGCGCTCCAACACCCCGAAGCAGTTCTCGAAGACCTCGTTGTTCCAGAAGCGCAACACCCGGTAGCCCCGCTCCCGCAAAAAGGCATCGCGCTTCTCGTCGTAGTCTTGCCGTGCTGCGTGCTGGCTCCCGTCCAGTTCGATCAGCAATTTTTGGGACAGACAGGCAAAGTCCACGATGTACGGGCTGATGGGCTGCTGGCGGCGGAATTTGTAGCCGCCGAGCTGTTTGTTGCACAGGTAGTGCCACAGCAGGCCCTCGGCGTCGGTTTGGTTGTGGCGCAGGGCTTGGGCTTTTTGGAGGGTTTGGGGGGAGTAGAGGCGCCTGATTTCCCCCCTCCGGCGCGCCTGCGGGCTGGCGCCCTTGGCTTGCCGACTCCCCCTCAAGGGGGGAGTGATTTCTGAGCGGGCAGCTTCGGTCGCTGGGGTTGAGACTCCTTGACGAGGGGCTTGATTGGCAGCGTGATGTTTCAGGGTGGCTTTGGCATGAACGGGATCGAAATCGACGAACCACGACTTGAACAGCGCCCGTGCCATCTCTTCGAGTGTTTCGTTCATGCGCCGGTTGAGTTCGATCTTATCGTCCAGTGCCATAAGTGCGTTGACAATGCTACTGCGCGTTGCAGTCAGCTCTGGAACTGGGAGAGCTAGGAAGTCGTCCCGTGGAAGTCCCAAATTTGTGGTGCCAGTCGCGTGCGCGCGGCAGTAGGCACGAGACTGGGGTGTCCGAAGGAGCCAGTAGATGTAATCAATTGGCACTCCCTCGAACTTCGGTTCTAGCTTGACTGTGTCCTGAGTTAGACGGCCTGGAGCGTGTCCAACCGGAAGCCTCGCAACTGCACCAAGTAAGTCTGCAGACTGTGTAACATCCTTGAGAGAAGCGTAAAGCTCCCCAGGCTGGACCAGAAGATTTTTCGGAGAGTCTCCGCCGTATGTCCGAAGCGAGTCCGACCGGAAGCTGCCATTGCGTTGAATTGTCGCAAGTCCGAGTAAAACGGGACCGGGTTGCTCAAGAAGACGGCTTTTGTAGGTCGTGCCTCTCTGGAGCGTAAAGTAATCGCGTAATGTCTTGCTATGAACATTACCCGCCATACCCCTGTTTACTTCCTCTGCTTCTTGGCACTCATCCCCTACTCTCTGCTCCTCCCCCTCCACCAGCACTACATACCCCCGCTCAATCTCACAATGAAAATGTTCCGGCAACCGTGCCCAGTCACGCGCTTCTACGAGAAAAGGGATGGTGGAATCTCGTAGGGCTTCGGTGAAGTCGGCCAGTTGGCCCGGCGGAATATCCTGCAAGCCCAGGCCGCGCAGCACCAAGTCCAGGTCGCTGCCGTCGTGGCTACGACCGTTCACCCGGCTGCCGTAGGCCCAGACCTCAACGCCGTGCAGGTGGGCGCGTATCAGGGCCTCCAGTTTTTCGCGATGCCTCGGCAATAGATGCAATCTGTCTGCCGGCAGTCGCCCGGGGCGCGGGTCAGTCATCGCTCGGTTCCTCAACCACGGCGGTCAGCGTTCGGGCGTCCTTGATGAAGGTCGGCAGGAGCCGCAGGGTGGTTTCCGCGAAATTCTCGCCGTAGTCGTGCGCGGTGTCGTTGCGGTTGTCGCGGTACTCCAGCCAACGCTCGCAGGCGTCAACGGGGAGTAGGCCATGTTTGGCAGCGTGGCGGAAGACATCCTTGAAGGTCAGACGGTCAGCCTGACGGTTACTAGCGAACCAGGGACGCAGGCGCTTCCTCAGCAGCTTGCCGCTCTGCTCCAACACCAACTCAAACTCCTTGACACAGGCGGCACGGTAGATGTCGTAGCCGATCTCCTCCAAATCGCCGCTGGTGAGTGCATTGAACGCGGATTCCAGGGTATCAATGCAGCGCCGCAGATATTCGGTGTCAATGCTCATGGTCAACGCTGCCTCCCAAACCCGAGCGGTGCAGATGTGGCCATGCCTGCGTAGCTCCGAGTCAATCCAACGGAGCGATCTTTCCGGGCGACTCCAACTGCTTTGCCCGATTCCAGGCTTCTCGCAGCTCTTCCCGGCGCAGTGACGCCCACTCGGCCACCAGCCCATACGCTCGCGGCGAAAGACGCCCCTGTAATACAGCCAAACTGTCGATTTCGATTACGGCCCCCTCTTCACCGTAGGCCGCGTGGAAATGGGGAGGCGCGTGATCGTCGAAATACATGCGGATGATGATTCCGTGAAATCGGCACAGCTCAGGCATCGGCTAACAGACTCCGAGCACCTGGCATTACCTCTTCGACAGACTTGCCGGTGAGCTGCATATAGAGAGCATCCGGGCAAAGTTCGAGGTCTTCGCCCCAGGCAATCGCTCCGGGCGGCGCGATGTGGACCGTCTCGAAGAACGCCCGGTTCTTCCAAGCCTCGAAGACCCCCCGCCCAGCAAGATGAGACAGGTCGATCTCTCCGGCGCTGCCATCCGAGTATCGGAGCCAGATTCGGTATCCGTTTCGCGGCTCTACTTCAGTTGGTCGAATCACCGTCTCCTCCATTCAGCGCTTGATGAGCTGCTTGATACCAAGAGTTATGTTATCTCTCCACCACTGCCAAAACCAAGACGCCTCAGGTTGGCCGCAATGGCCGCATCCAGCTTTGCGCCTTCGGCTTGCTGCTCCCTCAATTGCGCCACCAGCCGCCGCATCTTGTCCTCGAACGGCTCGCCGTCGTCCTCCTGCGCTTCTGCGCCGACATAGCGACCGGGGGTCAGCACGTAGCCGTGCTTGCGCACCTCTGCCAGGGAGGCGCTCTTGCAGAAGCCGGGGATGTCGGCGTAGGCCTTGACACCCTCACCCTGGGCACCCTCACCCCGGCCCTCTCCCTTCAAGGGAGAGGGGGTAGGAGGGGGAGTGCGCCAGGCGTGGTAGGTGTCGGCGATGCGGGCGATGTCGGCATCGGTCAGCTCGCGGTGGGTGCGGTCCACCATGCGACCGAGCTTGCGGGCGTCGATGAACAGGATTTCGCCGTGCCGGCCGCTGGACTGCCGGCTCCTGCGATTGCGGGCCAGAAACCACAGGCAGGCCGGAATCTGAGTTGAATAGAAGAGCTGGCCGGGGAGCGCCACCATGCAGTCCACCAGCCCGGCTTCGATCAGGCTTTTTCTGATGTGCCCCTCGCCCGACTGGTTGGACGACATCGAACCGTTGGCCAGCACGAAGCCGGCCGTACCGGCCGGCGCCAGGTGATGGACGATATGCTGCACCCAGGCGAAGTTGGCGTTGCCCTTGGGCGGGGTGCCGTACTGCCAACGCTTGTCTTCGGTCAGCCGTTCGCCGCCCCAGTCTGAGATGTTGAAGGGCGGGTTGGCCAGGATGAAGTCGGCCTTGAGGTCGGGGTGACGGTCGTTATGGAAGGTATCGCCGTGGGCGATCTGGCCCTCAATGCCGCGAATGGCGAGGTTCATCTTTGCCAGCCGCCACGTCGTGTAGTTCGACTCCTGGCCATAAATTGAGATGTCGGCCCTGATGCCCTGGGGTGCGCCGCCACCCCCGGATCGTAGTCCGGGGCGGGCATTGCCGTTGCCGGATTGATGGGCGCGGATGAACTCGACCGACTGCACGAACATGCCGGAGGAGCCGCAACAGGGGTCATACACCCGGCCGTGATAGGGCTCCAGCATCTCGACCAGCAGCTTGACCACACAGCGCGGGGTGTAGAACTCGCCGCCCTTTTTGCCTTCGGCGCTGGCGAACTGCGACAGAAAGTATTCGTAGACGCGGCCCAGCACGTCCTTGGACCGGGCTGCGGCGTCGCCGACCTGGATATTGCTGATGAGGTCAATGAGCTGGCCGAGCCGCTGCTTGTCGAGCGCCGGGCGGGCGTAGTCCTTGGGCAGTACGTCCTTGAGCGCCGGGTTGTCGCGCTCAATGCCGGTCATGGCACTGTCAACAAGCTGGCCGACCGTGGCCTGCTTCGCCTGGGCCTTGAGATGTGTCCAGCGTGCCTCGGGCGGTACCCAGAAGATGTTTTCGGCGCGGTACTCGTCCGGGTCTTCGGGGTCGGCGCCCTGGTCCTGCTCGCCTTCGAGGCGGGCGTGCATTTCCTCGAAGGCATCGGAGATGTATTTCAGAAAGATGAGACCGAGGACGACGTGCTTGTACTCGGCGGCGTCCATGCTGCCGCGCAATGCGTCGGCCATACCCCACAGCTCGGCCTCATAGCCGGTCGTCGCATCCATCGCATTATGGGCGGTGGCCTGCGTCTGCTGTTCCCGTGCCACATCCTTTCCTTCCGCTCGAATAGAGGCCGGTTCAGGGCTCCCGATAGGCCAATTCGCCCGCCTCAATCCGCAGCCCGAGCCGGTTCTGGCGGGTCGGCAGCGGACAGGTGGTGAAGGGGTTGTAGGCGCACGGCGGGTTGTAGGCGGTGTTGAAATCCAGGCTCAGCCGGCCGTCGCGCGGCAGGGGGGCGTGCAGAAAGCGGGCCGCCCCGTAGGTCTCTGTGCCGCTCGTCGCGTCTCGAAACACAAAGAACAACTCGTTCGGTCCTCCGACGACCGGCTCCAGACGCACGGTCTGCCCCCGCAGTTCAAAGACGACCTGGCCCGGACTCTGGAAACGTTCGAGATCACCCAGAATGTTGAGCATGGTGACCGACTTGGGGCGCTCGTAGGGCTCAAAACGCGCCTCGACCCGGTAGGCCGCATCAATCGGAAACCAGCGCAGACCGTTGAAGGTCTTGCGCAGCGGGTGATCGGGGTCTCTGAGCCGAAGGGCAAAGCGCTGGCCGCTGGTGTGCACCCACAGGCTCAGCCGGCCGATGCGGAGCGCGTCTGAGGCGGCGCCCACCCCCAGGCTGGCGGTGTGGACTTTTTCCCCGTGCTGCAATACCTCGACTCCCGGCTCGGCCCGAAACGTCGTCGTCCCGTGCTCAAGCCGGAAGACACCGACATGGGCCGGTGCCGCGTCGGCCGGCAGGACGATGTCATTGTCCGCAGCACTGCCGACCCGGTTGTCTCCGGTTTGGAGCCAGTGCAGGCCGGCTATGGTCAGCCAGCCGGTCTCCGACCTGAGACGCGCCTCGCGCTCCTGACGCCAGGTTTCGATGCGTTGCGTGTACGTCTGCTCCTGGCCGACCGCCGGTTCGGGCAGCAGCAGGCCGGTCAGGCAAACCGCAAGCAGCAGGACGCGCATGGCTCAGGCGTCCTGAGACGGGTACAGCGGCGTGCCGCGCAGGGCGGGCGGATAGTTGAGGGCGGCCGCACGCTGATAGGCCGGTCGCGCCGTCTGGCGGGCCGTATAGTCCAGCAGGATCGTGTCCAGGGGCTGCTTATAGGCATCCGCCCAGGTCAGGCAGCTGGTCAGAATGATGTCGGCACAGGTGAAGGTGTCGCCTAGCAGATAAGGTCCGCCGGACTGAAGAGCCTGGCTGATAACGGCCACCTGCCGGGCAAAGCCCTCTTCTGCGGCGCTGATGGCGTTCGGGGCTTCTCCGTACAGCGCGGCCAGATCGCGGTGGCGGCGTATCACATACAGGGTGTGAGCGTCCAACTCGGTCATCATGAAAAAACACCACTGATCGTACACCGCCCGCTGGCGCGAGCGGGGCGGGGGCACCAGGTCGGTCTCCCGGCCGTAGGTGTCGGCCAGATAGGTGATGATGGCCGCGCTCTCGGCCAGGACCAGATCGCGGTCGCACAGGACCGGAATTTTTCCGCGCGGGTTCAAGGCCAGGTACTCCGGGGTCTGCGTCTCTCCGGTTCGGGAACCGATCAGACGCCGGTCGTAGTCGGTGATGCCGAGTTCGTGCAAAATCCAGTGCACCCGCAGCGTGCGGGTCGTGCCTCCGCCCCAGACGGTCAGGTGCTGATAGTCGCCGGCCATCGCTTGTCTCCAATCTGTCGGCAGTATAGGAGAGAGGGACGCAGAATCAAGGAGGGCGCATGGCGGAGGAAAAGCTTGCGTATCGCTGGTGGGTGTTGGCCGCCAGCGTTCTGGTGTTCATCTTCACCTTTGGCATGGGCTGGACCTATATCGTCATGGTTGTCCCCCAGGTTCGAGCCGACCTTGGCCTGAGCCTGGCAGACTGGGGCTCGCTGTGGTCGGCTATCGCGCTCGGCACGATGCTAGCGGCCATTGTCGGCGGGGTGCTGGGCGACCGTTTTGGCATTCGCCGCATTGTCGGGCTGGGGGTCGTGCTGATGGGAGCAGCCCTGGTCTTGCGCGCCACGGCGTCCGGTTTCCTGTCCATGTACGTCTGGATGTTGCTGTTCGGGGTCGCCCTGGCTCTGACCTTTCCCAACGTCCCCAAGGCTCTGGGCATGTGGTTCCCGCCCCGAGAGTTCGGCTTGGCCAACGGCGTGTCCCAGGCCGGCTACGGAATGGGCAGCGCCCTGGCCACCGTCCTGACTCCGCTGGTGCTCGGCCTGCTCGGCGGCTGGCGCCCGCTGACCTCTCTGCTGGGCTTTGCGTCTATTGCGCTGGGCGTGCTGTGGGTGTTGACGGTCAAAGACCGCGCGCCGGCCACGCCTCCGGCCGACGGCTCACACCGGGCCGACGCAGGAGAATCCGACCTGGGCGCTGTCGCGGCAATCCGCCAGGTCTTGCGGGTCCGTGATGTCTGGATTCTGGCCGGCTGTTACATGCTGTTTTTGGGCGGCTATATCGGCATCATCGGCTATGCGCCGACCTATTTTGTTGAGGAGCAGGGCATGACCCCGACGGCGGCGGGTTTTGTGCTGTCGCTACTGATGTGGGCCTTTGTCGTGGGGAGTCTCGTCCTGCCCACCATGTCCGACCGGGTCGGACTCAGAAAACCCCTGTATATCCCGGGCATGCTGGTCTCCGGCGCGTGCATGGTGCTGGCCGCCTATGCCACCGGTTACTCCCTGTGGATTGTCGCCATTATGTGGGGTCTGCTGGGCGGGGTGGGCCCGATTGCCTTTGTCGTTCCGCTGGAGATGGACGGGGTGGGTCCGATCCTGGCCGGCTCGGCGGTCGGCATCGCGCTGACCGCCGGCTATCTGGGCGGCATGCTGTCGCCGATCATCGGCATGAGCCTGGTCGAGATCAACCCGCTGGCCGGTTTTGTGTTCTGGGGTGGCTGCTACGCGCTGGCCGGCCTGCTGTTTATGGCTCTGAAAGAAACCGGGCCGCGGGCGGGCTAAACAAACAGGGAAAGCCCGATGAAGCACTACAAGATATTCGAGCATCCTGCCGGCAACATTGAGGCGGTGAAGCTGGGCTGGTCATGGCCGGCCTTCTTCTTTGGTTTTCTGTGGGCGCTGGCTAAGAAAATGTGGTGGTTGGGCGGTGGTCTTTTTGCGGCATTCTTCTTTGCCGAATCCTTTGATGCGTCAGTAGATGAGGCGCTGGACGGACTCATCACAGTTGCCGCCCTGGTTCTCGCCTTTCTCTTTGGTCTGAACGGGAATCGCTGGCGTGAGAACAATCTGCAATCGCGCGGGTATGATTACAGAGAGACCCACACCGCAGCAAATCCAGACGGAGCGACGGCTCTCTACTTGAAGCAAAAATCAAACGCTCCTGTTCTGCCCGGCCCGGGACGGCTGTAAGAAAAACAAGCCTGGTGAAGCTCGTACCGGGAAGCCGGGCTGTCATCTGCCCCGCCATTGTGGCTTGCGTTTCTCGGTAAAGGCACGCGGCCCCTCCTGCGCATCCTCGCTCCGATACACCGCATCGAACAGATGTCGGGCAGCCTCAAGCCCGGCCTGCCGGCCCATATCCGTCGTCATGTACACCATCTCCTTGGCCGCAGCCACGGTCAGCGGGGCATTCTCGGCAATCGTTTCGGCCAGCGCCAGGGCGCGCGGCATCAGCTGCTCGGCCGGCACGACATGGTTCACAAAACCGATCTCATACGCCCGCCGGGCGCTGATCGGATCGCCGGTCATCAGGATTTCGAGCAAGACCTTCTGGGGGATCATGTGGATCAGCGGCACCGCCCACGGCATTCCCCGACCGACCTTGGCCTCGGTAATGGCAAACCGGGCGGTCTCGGCCGCCACAACCAGATCGCACATCTGCACCAAGGCCCAGCCGCCGGCATACGCCACCCCGTTGACCGCAGCGACCACCGGCTTGCTGACCTGGGTGTTGACGTTCAGGGTCGGCAGAAAATTACGCGGCAGGCGGCCGAGTTTCTTGAGCGCCATCTCCTTGAGGTCGGCTCCGGCACAAAAGGCCTTGTCGCCCGCGCCGGTCAGAATGGCGACGCGGGCGTCGGCATCGCGCTCAAAGCGCTGCCAGGCGGCCGCCAGCCCCTCCCGCACCCCGCTATTGATGGCGTTACGCGCCTCCGGCCGGTTGATCGTGACCACGGCGACCTGTCCACGGTTTTCATACACAATCTCGTCTGACATGGCTGTCTCTC
Organism: Candidatus Binatota bacterium; assembly: GCA_011523315.1. GTDB lineage: Bacteria > Desulfobacterota > Binatia > Bin18 > Bin18 > JAAXHF01. Next base: position 2,081 of record WTHE01000219.1, on the reverse strand, counting down.
CTTAAAAAATCTCGTCCGCCCCTGTTCAGCCCGGTCCGGGACGGCTATAGGAGAGACAAGCCTAGCACACAAGGAGGAAACCCTCATGGCAGACGAACCCGGAATTTTTGAGATCATGTACTCCACCCGCGCCATGCGCCGGCTCAAACCCGACCCGATCCCGGAAGCCACCCTGAAAAAAATCGTCGACGCCGGTATTCGGTGCGCCAGCGGCGGCAATATGCAGGACTGGGCGTTCATCATCGTCCAGGACGAGGAGCGCAAACGCTTCATTCGGGATTACTACTGGAATACCTGGCAGCAGATACGGAGCGGCGGCACGCTCAACTATGACGATATACCGGCCCCCCAGCAGCGCATGCTGAACGCCGCCGCCCATCTGGCCGCCCATCTGGACGAGGCGCCGGCCGTGCTGCTGGCATGCACCCGCGACCACTATCCGCCCATCGCCTCAATGGGTAATGAACGGGCCAGCAGGATCGTGATTTACGGCTCCATCTTTCCCGCCGTCCAGAATATATTGCTGGCCTGTCGCGCTCTGGGCGTGGGGGCGACGCTGACGACCATCCACTGCTTCTTTGAGGATCAGCTCAAGGAAAAGCTGAACATCCCGGACGATATGGAAGTGGCGGCGCTGATTCCGATGGGCTATCCCCAGGGCAAGTTCGGGCCGGTCACCCGCAAGCCGGTCGAAGAAGTCATCCACTGGGACGAGTGGGGCAATACCAGAGCCTGAGCGGTCAGGGCGACAGTAGGCCGACCCGCCAGCCCCGCTCGGTGCGGACGAAGAGTTCCCGGTGGTGGAGCCGATTATCGCGGTGGGTCCAGAACTCCAGGCTGTCGGGAATGAGCCGGAAGCCCGTCCAGCTGGGCGGGCGGGGGACCGCGCTGGCCCGGTACTGGCGGGCCAGCTGGCGGCGACGTTGTACCAGGAGGTCACGGTCGGCCAGCCTGGCGCTCTGGCGTGAGGCCGAGGCCGAGAGTTGGCTGGCGCGCGGTCGGGTCTGCCAGTAGGCATCGGCCACATCGGTCTCGACCCGCTCGACCCGACCCTCAAGCCGCACCTGCCTGCCCAGGCTGGTCCAGTAAAACGTGGCCGCTGCATGCGGCGCGGCTCGCAGCTCGCGGCCTTTGCGGCTGCGGCCGTCGGTAAAAAACACAAAACCGTTTTCGTCGACGTGTTTGAGCAAGACAAAGCGGACCGAGGGCAGGCCCGTCTCCCCCACCGTGGCCAGCGCCATGGCTTCGGGCTGGGGTACTCCCCTGCGCTGGGCCGTGGCAAACCAGTGCCGGAAGCGGCGGATTGGATCGTGGGTCATGCCTCTTTCATACCCGCCGGCTCAAAATGTTGTCAAACGTGTCCGCTTTGTTGACACCCCCCCGCGTTTCACAGGATAATCCGCTGAACGCTGCGCACACAGGGCGACCACCGGGGGCGTCCCACGTGAAGAGCTGGGAGTGAACGCATGGCTGAGACCCGCGAGCAGAGCCGACATGTCGTCCGTGATGTGTATGATTTTATCGGCGAGCACCTGTACCTGAACCGCCCCGACCTGGACCTCGGCGGAGAAAAACTGAACTCGACCCTGCTGCTCAGTCTGCTGACCGCGCTGCTCGGCGGCAAAGCCCTCATTATTGGCGAGCCGGGTCTGGGTAAGACCACCTCGGCCGAATATATCGCCTCGCTGCTGTACCGCATTCCGCTCGGCGTCATCTGGGGCAGCCAGGTCGCCGGCCACCCCGAACAGACCGAGGAGAAAATCGTCGGCCGACCGAATCTGGGCAAGCTCAACCAGGGCGAAGAGCATGTGGTGTGGAGCAATTTCGCCCAACTGCCGGTCAAGATCATCGACGAAATCAACCGCCTGCCCGAGACCAAACAGAGCCTGATTCTCGACGGTGTTGACCGCGGCAACTGGGAATACCTGAACCAGTTCCTGCTCCACGACGAGTACTGCCTGTTTGCCACCGCCAACTACCAGGACCCCGGCACCCATCCGCTGATCCCGCCCCTGCTCGACCGCTTTGACGTGATGATCGAGTCCAAACATCCGGGCGCCAATCTGGCCTTTTTCATCGGC
>WTHE01000744.1 GCA_011523315.1 Candidatus Binatota bacterium | reverse complement strand
AGGTAGTAGAGAGGACGGTGCACCTCTTTGCGCCACGATTCCCGTTCAGCGACGAGTGAGAGTTCCGCAAACGGGAAATCTGTCTCTATGAGCTTTGGCATGAGGATTATTCTGGCAGCTGAGGCATAGCTGCCACACGCTCCCTTGGGCGTCGGGTCTTGCAGGCTCGAAAAATGTCCCGTCGAACCGGCAGTTGCTCAAGAGGCAAGGCACGGTTCGTGGAGCTGTCGAGTACGACATAGTGGAAAGAATTCTGGTACTTGTCATCTCTGATGATGAGGTCAGTACAGTTCGCCTGGCGTGCAGACAGTAACGACAAGTCGTGCTGTTTGATTATGAGGATGTGACGAAGATGAAAGAAATTCAGTTTATAACTCAGAGGATTCGGATACGTGTACATTCGTCGATGTCGAACAGAGCCTTCTCCATATGGGCCGTGAGCGTACTCACTTTGATTGGCATATTTTGCTTCCTTGTGTAGATCGAAGTCATAATTGAGGAAATCCCCGTCCATAAGAATGGAGGTTACCATCGAGGCGCTGTCGTTGCTCAGCAAAGCGAAGAGGTAAAAGCAGGGAACTTCCACAGTATCTCGTCCAATCTTGACGAGCGTCTTACCGCACGGCAGAGAGCTGTTGTAATCAATTGTCAGGCCCCTTGGATCCTTTCCGTTGGCCTGCTGAATAAGCTTTTTCACCTCGAATCCCACAATCGTGTTGCTCGCTCTGTGTCGCAGCACAATATCGGGCGTTGTCAACTTTCCGGCATGAACGACTTCGATATCCGAGAGGGCACGCTTGATCTGAGCGCCGATCCAGGAATCGAACGGGTCATCTTGAACCGTGCCAACCAGTGAAGGAGGTCGGAGCGCAACCGGGATCACTCCCTGCCGAATTTTCGCCGACAGTACTGCATAGATTCGTTCAACGATCTGTGTCGCGTTCATACCGTCTTTTCTCGGAAAGCTCGCCAGAGGCATATCCGCCCGCCCTGGCCTCTGTTAGGATCGGAGCGGCAGCCCTGGGGCCTTTCTTAGCCGATCAGCGGCCGGTCCGCCAGGGGAATATGGTAGGCGCGATGGTTCAAGCGAGCGCACCTCCGACGCACAGCGATGTGATCGTGGCCGGCGGCGGTCCGGCCGGGGCAACGATCGCCCGCCTGCTGTCGGAGTATGGCCTGCGGGTCGTAGTGCTGGAAAGACACACGTTTCCCCGCTACCGGATCGGCGAGTCGCTCACCCCGCGCATCCTGCCCATTTTTGACTTTCTGAACCTGCGTTCCGAGGTTGAGCGGGCCGGCTTTTTGCCCATTGCCGGCCACACGGTGTGCTGGGGCGAAGCCGCGCCGCGCACCGCCTATTACAGCCCGGACCGCAGTCGGCGCGGCTTTCAGGTCTGGCGGGCGGATTTTGACGCCCTGCTGCTGGAACGCGCCCGGCAGGCCGGCGTACAGGTGTGTGAGGGACAGGCGGTCGAGGCGGTCAGCCTGCCGCCCGACAGCGCGGAGGTGCAGGTGCGAACCGCGTCCCAACACCGCATCACGGCGGCCTTTTTTGTCGATGCGACCGGCCACAGCGGCCTGCTGGCGCGCCAAGGGCTGCGCCGGCGTAACCGCGGCTTTCAGACCCTGGCCCTGACCGCCTATTGGCGGGACGTGGCCGAGCCGCAGGGCATTGAGATCGGCAACACGCTGGTCGAAGCCTATGCCGACGGCATCGTGTGGTCTCTGGCCCTGCATACCGGGCTGAGGAATGTGACCCTGCTGGTCGATTGGCGAACCGGGGCTGATATCCGGCGGACCGGCCTGGCCGAGGTCTACTGTGCCGAGTTGGGCAAAGCCGCCCACATATCCGGCCTGCTGGAGGGCGCCCGAATCGCTACCACGCCCCAGGCTGCGGACGCCACCTTGTACACCGCAACGCAGTTCGGCGACGCCCGCTTTTTACTGGTCGGCGACGCCGGGCTGTTCATCGATCCGCTGTCCTCCGAGGGTGTCCACAAAGCCATGGCCTCGGCCCTGACCGGCGCCGTTGTGGTCAACACCGTGCTGCGACGGCCGGCCATGCAAACCCACGCCCTCGGCTTCTACGACCAGCGCCAACTCCAGACCTATGCCTCGCACTACCAGCAGTCGCTCGACTACTATCGGCAGGAACAGCGCTGGCCCGACTCGCCC
>WTHE01000082.1 GCA_011523315.1 Candidatus Binatota bacterium | reverse complement strand
GCGGTAAAGATGAGCGTCGGGCCAACCAGCACCACGCTCAGATAGTCGGTAAAACGACGGACGAGCGGGCGGCCACGCGGCACACGCCAGATATAGTTCAGCGCGTCTTCGATTTTTCCCACCAGGGACAGCACAAAATAGAACAACACGACAAAGCCGAGCACCCCCAGGACACCGATCTGGACGTTGCTGACAAACTCCACCACCCAGCCCGTCACCACACGGCTGCCCGTTTCGCCCAGCGGCTCAAGCAGAGAGATCAGGAAGGGCTCAATGTCCTGACTCGCCCCAAAGGCGGTCAGCACCGAGAAGCTGACGGCCAGAAAAGGGACCAGGGACAGCAGGGTGGTATAGACGAGGCTCTTGGCGTGCAGGTCGAGCATGCCGTGCTTGAATTCCTGGGACAAAACGACGGCAAAGCGGGCGCTGCGCACCTTCAGCCCGGCCAGCCCCTTCAGCTCGGCAGCGTCGGCTGTCAACATCGTCTCACTGTCCACGGCAAAAATCCGACTCGGCTGAAAGGTCATGGTCGCATCCACTGGCACGTTCGGTGTGGTCTCCGCTTTTCCATACCTCGACTGTATCATGCCATCGCAGCGCACGAAGACCGAGGGGCCATCAGAACACGACCTCGAAGCGCAGGCCAACCAGAACCGCGTCATCAAGCCCCGGCTCCGTGCCCGGATTAACGATGTATTGCAGGCTGGGCTGGACAGTCCACCAGGCGGTGAGTCCAGCCCGGTAGGTCAGTTCCAGCGCGATTTCGGCGTCCGCAACCGCGTGTCCGGCGGCGTGCCGGGTGCGCCTGAACCGGCCGCTATGGTGGGCGGCGGCGATGCCAAGGCCGCAGCGATCTTCAGGCCGCCACGACAAGAGCCCGGTATAAACAAGCCCGCCGCCGGTATAGACGCTGAAGGGGTTCACCCGCGCCTCGGCAAAGCCGAGCCGGGCAAACAGGGCCAGGCCCCGGCGCGGGTCTGTGACGTGCCGATACACGACCTGTTCGGCCAGGCCGTACAGCCCATACGCTCCGCCGCAGCAGGCTGCTCGCCCGGCGGTTCCGCCATCGTCAGGACCGTCGCTGTAGACCCAAGCCCCCAGGGCATACTTGCCATACCCGCCAGCGGCGGCGTGAACGTCGATCAGATACGCCAGTTCAGAGGCAACCAGGACCCCGTCATGCGCGCCGAAGACAACCTGGGTCCCGCCGGGGTCATCCGGGTCGCCGGCCACCCCGTCCAGCACCGCAGTCTGCCAATACCAGGTCGGGTCGGGCTGAAGCCGCAGCCTGACCCCGAGCGAGGTGGTTGGAAAAACCGAGGGGCCGTTTTGCCCGCTCAGCGAAAAATCCGGGCCGGTCCCGAATGAACTATGCAAAAACAGCTGGCCCGTCTCGGCGTAGTCGAACTCCGCCTCCAGATTGTAGAGCCCCACCAAGAGAGACAGCCGCGCATCAAACAGCTGCTGTTCAAACCACGCCTCATACAGCTTCCAGGTATCAAACGCCTCGATGCCGCTGACCCCCTGGGCATCCCCGACATGGCGGCTCGGGTTTCCTCCCCGATTGCCAAGCCCGTACACAAACACCCGCGCCCCCGGCCAGCCCAGCAACCGCTCGACATCAAGGGTCAGGGTCAGGTCCACACTATCGAGATAGACCGTTTTTCGCCGCACCCCGCCAGACAGTATGGAAACCATCTCGCCCGTATAGATGAGGTCCAGCGTCACGCCCCGGTCTGCGAGTCGGGAGCGATACCCGCCCAGCTCACCGCTGAGCGTCTCGTGCTGCCATGCCCAGCCAAGCGGCGCTGCGCCCAGAAAAGAGAGCGCGAAGAGCAGAACCCGGGTGGCATGGCCGCAGCAAGCGGCCCGATGAAGCGGAGAGGGGTCTTGCACAGGTATCAGCCCAGCGTGAGATCGCCCGCAGCATTGAGGGGTCTTCCGCATGGAGCAGACCACGGGTTCCAGACACTTCGCCATACTGCGGCCAAGGCGGGGTAATTCACTGACGCCGAGCGTATCGCCAGCCCGCAGCTCTTTCAATGTTGTGGAGTATCGCAACCTTACTCGCGGTTGCTGAATGTGTCCTTTTGGCACGGCCTTGGCCCTCTTGGTGGTGTCTCACTTTGCAATTCTCTTTTCTCGGTAGGGGCGACGCATGCGCATCTGTTCCAACTAAT
>WTHE01000195.1 GCA_011523315.1 Candidatus Binatota bacterium | reverse complement strand
CTGTAGCCCGCGCCGTTGGCGCAGTCGATGACGACTTTGATCCCGTCCAGGGTCAGCTCACGCGGAAAGGCGGTCTTGGCAAAGACGTTGTAGCGGCCCAGGGCGTCATCTACCCGACTGGCTTTGCCGATGGCGGTCGCGGTGGGCCGCAAATGGTCAATCTTGCCGCCCATGACCAGCGCCTCAAGGCGGTCTTCGAGACTGTCGGGCAGCTTGAACCCGTCCCGCGAGAAAAGCTTGACCCCGTTATCCTGGAACGGGTTGTGCGAGGCGGAGATCACGACGCCGGCGTTTGCCCGCTGGCTACGGGTCAGAAAGGCAATCCCAGGAGTCGGCAGGGGGCCGACCAGGAGCACATCGGCGCCCATCGAACAGATGCCGGACGCCAGGGCGGTCTCAAGCATATAGCCCGACAAACGGGTGTCCTTGCCGATCAGAATCCTGTGCCGGCCTGGCACATCGCGGAACACATAGGCCAAGGCTCGGCCGAGCCGTAGCGCCGTTTCAGCCGTCATCGGCTCGATATTGGCGACGCCCCGAATGCCGTCGGTGCCAAACAAGCGTTCCCCGGTATGCGCATCGCCCTGCCCGTTCCCCCTGTCCGTCATACGCCGTATCCCTCTCATCCGTGCGGCTGCAACGCGCCTACTGTCCGTCCGCAGTCCCGGCGGACTCCGCTTGTGGCTCCCGGTCTTCCGTATCCGACTGAACAGCCGGTATGTCGATCAGGGTCAGCGACACCTCTTGCGGCTCTTGGGAGACAATATCCACCCCCGGCGGCACCAGCACCGTAACGGCAACCGGCACCGTCCCCGACTCGTGACTGGCCGCATCAACAAACACCTCCTCCTCGGTCAATTGCAGCTGTTCCAGCACGCGTCTGGGGCCGGACACGACAACATCGACCGTGGCAGGATCGAGGCTGGCGGCCAGGTCCGTATTGCGCACGGTCAGCGTGATCTGCTGGAAGGCGCGCGAGAGTATCACGTCCTGCACGTCGACCCGGACGCGCACCTGTTGCAGATTGTAGGACAGCAGACCGTCCTGGGGCCGGATGAGATCAAGATCGAGCGTCGTCGATTGGGTCAGCCGACTCAGCTGCAAAGGCTCGGTCAGCACAAACTGCAGACGGGCGACAGCCGGCGCCGGACCGGTGACCTCGACGGTGTCGGGCACCAGCTCCATCTCGCCAACCCGGTAGTCCGGGGGCGGCTCGTCGTGCACGTCGAGATGGACCGGCAAGGTGCGCGTCTCGATCCGGGCAATATCGAGGTTGATCTGAGACGGGCTGATCCGCACCAGCTGTACCCCGCGTGGCAGGCTGAGCCGCTCGGACCCGATCCGGAAAGACGAGCGTCCGGGACGCATCCCGGCCAGATCCAGCACAACTTTTTGTTGGTCAAGCAAGCCCAACAGGGTGCGCGGTCCGAGGACCTGCACATCGACCGAATCGACCTGGGATCCGGTCACGACCAGGTGGGGTGGCAGGTTGCGCCATTCGAGCGGAAAGGTCAACGATTTTTCGGTGTCCCGCTCCCCGGCATTGACCATCAGCCACAGTCCGGCGGCAAAGACCACGGAAAACCCCTTCATAAAGAGATTCCGAAAGAGGAATCGCCAGACGATATGCAAGCCGTGCTTAAGCATGGACAAAAAACTGCTGGAGCGATGCACGCAGCGTACCGACATCCAGGTTGCGCTCGATCCGCCCTTCCCACGCCAAGGATACCACCCCTTCCTCTTCCGATACCACGACAACGAGGGCATCGGTCTCCTCGGTCAGCCCGATTGCCGCCCGGTGACGCGAGCCAAGGTGTTTATCTACCCCGGGATTGGCGGTCAGCGGCAAGAAACACCCGGCGGCGCTTATGCGCCCGGCCTGGATGACAACCGCACCATCATGAATCGGCGAGGCGGGCAGAAAAATACTCTCCAGCATTTCTCTGCCCACCCGAGCATCAAGCGGGGTGCCAAACCGGATGTAGTCGTTCAACCCGACAGTCCGCTCGAGGACGATCAGCCCCCCGATCCGTTTTGCAGCCAAGGACACCGCCGCCTGACTGACCTCTTCGACAACCGAGGCATACGCGGTTCGCACCCGAACGCCGAGCAGCGAGCCACGACCCATCTCGGTCAAGGCCCGGCGGATGTCGTTCTGAAACAGCACGACAATCACCAGCAGGAT
>WTHE01000115.1 GCA_011523315.1 Candidatus Binatota bacterium | reverse complement strand
AACGTGGCCTGGCCGCCGGCCTGCTCGATCTGGCCGACCGTTTCCTGTCCGCCCTCAACCGCCACATCGCACACCACCACCCGAGCGCCTTCGCGCGCAAAGACCAGACACGCCTGTCTGCCGATGCCCGAGCCCCCGCCGGTGACGAGGGCGACTTTTCCTGCGACTAATCCCGCCATGCGTTTCTCTCCTGCTGAGCTTGGTTTTCTTGGGACGGGATTGTAGGGTGGATTGCGGCGAAAGAAAACCCGCTATGGACGGGCAGTTCAGGAGGGACCAGACGACCATGTCCGATGCATCCACGAGGCCGGTCTTGCAGCGACGGGAAGTGGTGACCGCCTTTCTGCGCGCTGGCGGGAAAATCCTGCTCGTGCAGCGGAGCGCCAAAACGCGCACCTACCAGCGACGCTGGGCGGGCATCAGCGGCTACCTCGAAGACCCGACCCCCTTGCAGCAGGCCCTGCGGGAAATCCGCGAGGAAACAGGTCTGGACGAAACGACCGTCCACCTGGCGCGAGCCGGAAAGCCGCTCGAAATCCCAGCCCCGGAATTGGCGACGTGCTGGATCGTCCATCCCTTTGTGTTCGATATTGATGCGCCCGACCGGATTCGCCTGGACTGGGAAAATACCGCGCTACGCTGGGTCTTGCCGGATCAGTTACCCACCTATTCAACAGTTCCGGGCCTGGCTCAAGCCCTGGCCGCCTGCCTTGAGGGCGCCGAGGGACACTCTTGACCGGTAGCTCAGAGGCGTGGCGCGGGAAAAGCCTCTCACTGGCTTAACTCTGGCTCAGCTCTGGCTCAATTTGGCACTCGCCAGGCGATTGAGGCTCACCCCAACTTCAGCCGCTTCAAGAACAAGACGACGATGAACCTCGGGTGGGACGCGGACCACAAATTTCCCGCTGTAGTGCTTATGCGCAATCGGCTCAGGGATACGCTCTCCATTGGCCTGCATGTCCCGCACGACTGTCGCAACAACGTTCCGAATGCCCTTCAGCGCAGTCTCTGGTGTGGTAGCAAGCCAACTCAAGCTCGGGAATTCTGCACACAGGCCGACGTATTCTTTATCCTCTTCCGACCATGTGACGCGGTAGGTGTATTTATCATTCTTGAGTGTCATCATTCTTCTCCATATAAAAGGTGCAGACAGAAAGAAAGGAGTGCCGATGGCACTGTCAACCGAAGATACCCAGCGTTTTTTATCCGAACCCCGCAACGTCATCCTCGGCACCCTGCGCCAGGATGGCTCGCCGCAGCTGAACCCGATGTGGTTCTACTGGGACGGCGCGGTGTTTTATATTTCGACGACACGGACGCGCTTCAAATATCGGCATATTCTCCGTGACCCCCGCGTGACGTTGTGTATCGACGAGGCCGAGACGCTCAAAACGCTGCTTGTCCAGGGGCGGGCGCGTATCCAAGAGGATGATATCTGGGACATCACCCAGCGTATTGTCGAAAAATATGTCCAGCCCCAACATGTGGCTGCCCGCATGGCCCGCTTTCGGGCCGAGCCGCGGGTGCTGATTGTCGTCACGCCGGACCGCTGGGTGTCGTGGGACCGGAGCGAGGGAGCGAACCTGAAGACGGGTTGAGCCCCAGCCCTGTCCCATATTGGACGAGGACACCCATGGCCAGCAAAGGCCGCAGCTTTCGGCCCTGCCGGATCGACGACTTTGAGGTGTGGGTCGGCAAGGGCGATGCCGAGAACGACCGCCTGACCTTTGCCCAGGCCGAGCCGCACGACTTCTGGCTGCACGTGGCCCGGCTGCCGGGCAGCCACGTGGTCGTCCGCAATCCGGGACGGCTGGGCGAGCTGCCGCGTTCCGTCCTTGAGGCGGGGGCCCAACTGGCGGCCTGGGACTCCAAGGCCCGGGGTAGCCGGGGCAAGGTCGAGGTCCATGCGTGTCGCGTCGCCGACGTGAGCAAGCCGCGCGGCTTTGCCGCCGGTCAGGTCAGGCTGGGGCGCTGGCGCAGCGTTCGGGTCTATCCCATGCCGCCGAGGACCGGGGCGCAGGACGAGGAGTCGGGCTGAGCCCTACGCCTCAGGACCGAAGAAGGCAATCGTCCGGGCTTCGATGCTCTCGCGCGGCACGGCGTCGGCCGGACTGGCCGGGTTCTCGAACGCGCTGTGGGCGGTAAAGCGGGCGGTGCCGTCCGTGCGTGAGTCGTAACACTTGAGC
>WTHE01000710.1 GCA_011523315.1 Candidatus Binatota bacterium | reverse complement strand
CGAAGTAACGGTGCAGCGCCGCGTCAAGATCGTGCGGCCCGGCGGACGGGGCAACGGGTGCGGTGGGTGGGGATGGCATGGGCAGAAGACAAATGTCACAACGCAAATGTCACAACGCCCCACGCCACCGGTGTCTCGTGCGGAGCGGCAGTCATAGGGTCATCAGCACGCCGCCGAATAGGGCGGGATGGTAGAAGCGCACGACATAGAAGAGGATCACGGCCAGGAGAATCATGCCCCAGCGCAGTTCCCGGCCGGGAAAGGGCTGTTTTTTGCCCACGATGGCGGCAAAGGGCACGAACGAGGTGGCGGCCTGAAACTCGGCATAGCCGGGCAGGTCTCGACTCTTGCGCTGATCCTGGTGCCTGGCCCCGAGCCAGGCAAACACCACAAAGCCGCCGAAAAAGACCACATCACTCAGGGCGCCGACCAGCGCCAGGTGGGCCAGACCAAACAGGAAGGCAGCGGCAAAAACGGGGTGACGGGTGATGCGGGTCATGCCGTAGGCCTGGGGCGTGCCCTGGGCCAGCAGGGAGCTGGGCGGACGCTGGAGTATGCCGCCCACCAGCAGGACAAAGGCCAGCAGCATGCACCCGATGTTGAAGTCACGGGCCAGCAGATACGGCTCCAGGGTGACCCACAGCTGCGGACCGAGGTGCTTATGGCGGCCGTAATACACGCACAGGGGCACGAAGGAGGCCAGCGCCACCAGCGAATACACGGCCTGAAACGAGCGCTCGCCCAGGCGGTCGACCAGCCTGGGCCGCACCCAGGCCGAGGACAGGAGCATATGCGTCCCACCGAACAACAGCCACCAGCCGGCGATAATCAGCGTGGCGTTCATGGCTTGTGCCTAACGGGCGACATACCCGCCGTCAATGACAAACGGCGCCCCGGTGGCAAACGACGACTCGTCGCTGGCCAGAAACAGGGCTGCGTTGGCGATGTCCTGGGCTTGGCCCAGCCGGCCGATGGGTTCCAGCCGGACCACCCGGTCGTCGGGCCGCTCGCCCATAACGCGCTGAGCCATGGGCGTGGCAATAATGCCGGGGCAGATACAGTTGACCCGGATGTTCTTGCTGGCGTACTCCAGGGCAACCAGGCGGGTCAGGTTGATCACCCCGGCTTTGGCTGCGGCATACGCCCCGCTGCCGGGAAAGCCGACCATGCCGGCCACCGAGGCGGTGCTCAGGATCACCCCGCCGCCCTGCTGTACCATGTGGGGAATCACATACTTCATGCCCAGATAGACCGAGGTCAGATCGATGGCGATGACCCGCTCCCAGGCGTCTTCATCATAGTTGGCCAGCTTGGCCGAGGGCCCCTCGATACCGGCATTATTGAACAGGATATCCACCCGGCCATAGGTCTCGACGGTGTGCCGGATCATTGCCTGCACGTCGGCCGATTTCGACACATCGGCCCGAACAAAGCTGGCCTGACCACCTGCGGCGCTGATGTCGCGGACGGTCTGCTCGCCGCCTCCGACCGCTAAGTCGGCAACCACGACCCTGGCGCCGTGCTCGGCAAACAGGCAGCACGACGCTCGGCCAATGCCCGAGCCGCCGCCCGTAATCAGGGCGACCTTCTCCTTGAGTCGATCCATAGCTCCTCCCCCTTCGCTGTTGCTATCAGCTCTCGGAGCGTGGCAAAAGGGGCTGCTCAGGCGTGTACCGTCCCAGCGACGATGTTGGCCACAATCTAGGCGATCAGGTTGTGGATCAGGCCGCACACAGCCGCGTGCAACATGCTTGGCTCTTCACCGCAGCGCATTGAGAATAAACTGGTAGCCAGAGTCAAATCGGGGGAAGAGCTTACAATTGTAGCGACCAAGCTGCTCAACGATGTGCGGATCGTTGAAATCCTTGGAGTCCCGGTTCAAAAAACAACTCTGCGCTGGACGCATACGCTGGAGATGGGACAGCACGGCGGCATAGACGAGGGCATCCTGCGGGGAGAGACCGTGTTCACGCCGAGGGGCGGCCGAGGCGGCCAGTACCGCAGCATCAAGCGGGATCACCTCGGCCGTATTGAGAAGACGCAACCGGACTTCCTCAAAGCGCCGTTCTGCCTCGTCCGCGCTCTGAATCAGTAGCGCGGTCAGATCGCGAAGCCCGCTCAGGCGATCCGTATAGGTTGCCGTGCGAGCAAGCTGCCCGAGTTCGACATCGAAGTCTTTTTTCATCTCTT
>WTHE01000507.1 GCA_011523315.1 Candidatus Binatota bacterium | reverse complement strand
GGATATCCCCTCCTCGGAGGGGTCCTGCGAAGCAGGGGGGTGGGTTTCGTCTTGCCTCCACGAGGCTCGGCACGGCCATGCTGGTCGGCCTCGTTTTCTCGGTCCAGGGCACCGCAGCCGAACCGATCAGACCGGTCCCGATGCGGGCCGATGTAGACCTGGTGAAAGCGGAACTGGGCAGACGGCTGTTCCACGACACCAGATTATCCAAGGACAACAGCATCTCGTGCGCCAGTTGTCACGATCTCAGCGCCGGCGGCGATGACGGACAGGTCGTGTCCACCGGGATTGAGGGAAAGCGGGGCACGGTGAACGCGCCCACTGTGTTCAACGCGGGCTTCAATTTCAAACAGTTCTGGGACGGACGCGCGCATACGCTGCCAGACCAGGCTGACGGCCCTATACAGAGCAGTCTTGAGATGGGCAGCCTGTGGCCCGACGTGGTGACCAAACTCTACCAGGACGACGAGTATCCCAGACTGTTCGAGCAGGTCTATTTCGACAGAGAACACACGATTTCCCGCGATACCGTCAAAGAAGCCATCGCCGAGTTCGTCGAGTCGCTGACCACCCCGAACAGCCGCTTCGACCGCTGGCTGGCCGGCGATGAAGAGGCTCTCAGCGCCCACGAGAAAGAGGGCTACGCCTTGTTCAAACACTACGGCTGTGTGTCGTGCCACCAGGGGGCGAATGTCGGCGGCAACATGTTCCAGGTCTTCGGCGTGATTAACGACTACTTCAAAAAGCGGGGCAACATCACCGAGGCCGACCTCGGACGCTTCAATGTCACCGGCAACGCTGCCGACCGACACGCCTTCAAGGTGCCGAGCCTGCGCATGGCCGCCCATACCGCCCCGTATCTGCACGACGGCAACGCCAAGACCCTGCGCGAAGCCGTCGATATCATGTTCGAGTTCCAGTTGGGCCGGGAAGCGCCGGATGAGGACAAGGACGCCATCGTGGCCTTTATCAAAGCCCTGGCGGGGGACTACATCGACCCGAATTCCCAAGTGGAAAGCATCCAAGCCGCAGCGACCGAGGGCAGTGAAGAAGGGGCACTCAGCCCCGCCCCCACGTCGGCACCGGCACCTGCGCCCGTCCGCGCCAGTCGCGGCAAAGGCGGGGCGGCACCTGCGCCCGTCCGCGCCAGTCGCGGCAAAGGCGGGGCGGCACGCAGTGCGGGATCGCCAACCGCAGTTGCCCAAGGCGATCAGTAGGAAAGGAAGAGAAACAGAAAGACCAGCATGGCTGAGGAGTCGTCACACATGAAATCCAGATCCATTACTATCGGCATTTTCCTGTCCGCCGCCCTCGTCATGGTCGCGGGCAGCCTATACTGGCTGACCAGCCGAGCCCAGGCCGGCAACCACCAACAGGCCATTACGCTCATTCGCCAGATCCAGCAACTCGAATCCCAGTGGAGTATCGAAACCGCCCGCGTCCGCTCCGATCCCTTTGCCGATTTCGACGCCCTGGTCACCTTCATCCCCCGCGTTGAGCGACTCAAGACGGACCTGTCGGAGGCCATGCTCACCACCCCCAACCTGCCCGACAAGCTGGCCAGCAATCTGGGGGCCTACCTCAGCGCGATCGACGCCAAAGAAGAACGGATCGAACGCTTCAAGACGGGCTACGCTGTCTTGCGCAATTCCATCCGTTACCTGCCCTTGGCCGCCAGCAGCGTCATGCAACAGGTCGAAGAAAATGGCGGCGAGGCCGCCTTCGTCCGCAACATCTCCACCGTCACCGACGAAATCCACACCTATCTGGCCACCCCGGCCGCCCCGGAAAAAGAACGGCTGACCCGCGTGCTGCAAGAACTCGGCGACGGCGTCATTGCCCGCCACCCCACCCTGACCAACGTCATGGCCAACTTCGTGGCCCACGGACGAGTGTTGCTCGACAAACAGGGTCCCACAGAAGAAATTTTCCAGGAGGCGACCTCGGACAGAATCGGGGCACTCGGAGAAGTCCTCATCACCGGTTTGGAAGCCGAGATCGCCAGGGTAGAAGAACTTGTGTCCGCCTACGAGCGTGGCATCCTGGCCTCGGGCGGAGCCCTGTGGCTGCTGTGGCTGGCCATCGCCCTGCGCCTGCCCAAGGAGAAGAACCAGCAGGATAACAGCCGACCGACCGACCGCCTGCCGCCTCCCGGATACGACGGCACGGCCCTGGATAGAATCGCGGTCGCAGCTGCAC
>WTHE01000021.1 GCA_011523315.1 Candidatus Binatota bacterium | reverse complement strand
GCCTGCTCAAAGATAGCAGTGGCCGTAGCGTACCGACCTGGACGGCCGCCGACCTGCTGGCCCAAACCTCCCTCAGACGCCAGCTGCGCGTGCGGCCGGTTGACTTTGTGTCGCCCGACACCGCCTCTGCCGGCAGTCTGTTGGCCCTGGCGCGTCGGATTCGGACTGTCGCCACGCCCGCTGTTGACGGCATTGTGGTCACCCACGGCACCGACGCCATGGAGGAAGTCGCCTATGCGGTGGATGAACTCGTGGCCGCCCCGGTCCCGATTGTCTTCACCGGCGCCATGCGGCCCGGCTGGGCCAGTGGCTATGACGGGATTCGGAATCTTGATAACGCCCTGCGGGTCGCCAGCCTGATGCCGGCCGCCTATGGGACCCTGGTCACCCTCAACGATCAGATATTTGAGGCCTGGAGCGTGTCCAAGGCCGACACCGGAGCCGTGGACGCCTTCACCGCCCGTCGCGGCGCGCCGTTCGGGCAGATTATCGGGGATCAGGTCGAGTGTCCTTGGCGGCCGCTCGCGCGACCGCGTCTGGGTCGGATTCCGAGAGCCGTGCCCGCTTCGGTGCCAATTCTGAGCATGGCCCTGGCCGAAGACGCGGCCCTGCTCGACGGCCTGGCCGTAGATCAGGTGCAGGGCTTGGTCATTGCCGGCATGGCCACCGGCACGATTCCTCCCCGGGCTTGCGAGAAAGTGCTCGGGCTGGCCACAGGCGGCCTGCCAGTTGTCCTGTGCTCGGGTGCTGCCAGCGGCTGGACTGCGGCCGAGTATTACTATCCCCGGGCCTATGACGGCCTGCGGGCGGCCGGGGTGGTGATTGAGAACCATCTGTCGGCCCGCAAGACCCGTCTGCGCCTGATGCTGAGTCTGGGCCTGGGCCTGCCCTATGCACCCTTTGGTCGCGAGTTTGTGCTCGGGCCGGATAGCGCTGAATGATGGCCGACCCCACGAGCAAGATGACGGACGCAGCTTCACCCCAGGGCCGGACCGACCCGTTTTTCTACGGCTGGTTTGTGGTCGCTATTCTGTTTGTGGTGTCTATTATCGACGGCGGCTTCACCTATATTTTCTCCGCCTTTCTCAAGCCCCTGTCCGAGGAGTTCGGCTGGACTCGGGCTCAGACCTCGGGCGGCTTCTCGCTGTATCTGCTGGCGGCCGGCACCCTGCTGCCGGTGTGGGGCTGGCTGGCCGACCGGGTCGGGGCACGCCTGGTCTTTCTGCTGAGCGCCCTGATTGACGGGATTGCGCTGGTGCTGCTGAGCTATGTCCAGAGCCTGCTGGCGTTTTATTGTCTGTACTTTTTTCTGGGTGTGGGACTGGCCGGTATTGCTCCGACAACGATTGGCAAGATCGTGTCTGAGTGGTTTGTGGCCAAACGCGGTCGGGCCATGGGTATGGCCCTGGTCGGAGCCGGGATGGGTGGGCTGGTGCTGGTGCCGATAGCCGGATTTTTGATCGAGGAGTTTACCTGGCGGATGGCCTACCGCTCACTGGCCGGGCTGTCGCTGGGGGTGATGTTTCCCCTGGTGTTGTTCTTTCTGACCGATACGCCCCAGCAGAAGGGGCTGCTGCCGCTCGGCCACGGCGGTCAGGTCGAACCCGACGAACCCGATCTGGTGCCGCCCAGCGAGCATGCCTGGACGCTCGGCGCCGCGCTGAGGACGCCGACCTTCTGGCTGTTAAGCTTGGCCCTGTGCTGCGGGATCGGGGCGGCCATGTCGTTCAACGCCCACCAGGTCGCCCTGCTCCAGGACGCCGGCTTTTCGCTCGAGCTGGCCTCTTCGATTGCCGGCATTGCCCTGGGCATGAGCATGGGCGGGCGCTTTACGGTCGGCTGGATCAGTGAGTACCGGACTGACCCTCACACCCTGTTGGCCGTGTGTCTGGCCGTGCAGGCGCTCGGGCTCTTCCTCAGCCAGGTTCTCCAACTCGGCGCGGTCCCTGGCGATGTTGTAGAGCTCCCATTCTTCGCCCTTGAAGCTGACAAGCTTCCAATCACCGTCGCGAAGTCCGAAGTCATTGGAGAACTGCAGGTAGATCGGCTCGCGGCGCCCGAGGGTGCCCGCTTCGAGGATGGGGCGCAGTGAAATACCGGACACCGGGCGCAAGTCGCGCGTCGGGTGCGTGGTCGGGATCTTCGCCTCGGCCAGATCGGCCAGGGTGACGCGTCGGAGCGACTCGCGTTGGGCGAGCGCG
>WTHE01000002.1 GCA_011523315.1 Candidatus Binatota bacterium | reverse complement strand
GAACTTGACGTACTCGCTGTCCAGCACGTCCAGCATGGAGCCGCGCAGGAGCCGCACCACCCCCGCCAGCATGAACCCGAAAAGTCCCAGGGTCACGGCCGGCAGCACGTAGGACTCGATGCCCTCCTTGCGGCCGGCGGGCAGGATGTCGAGGTTGACCGCGAAGATGGTGATCAGCACGATGCCGGCCCAGAAGGTGGGCACGGACTGGCCGAACAGCGCCACGGTGCGCGCGGCCACGTCCCAAAACCCGCTTTTCCGCGTGGCCGCGATGACTCCCAGGGGCAAGGCTATCAAGAGCGCCATGCCCGTCGAGAACGATACGAGCTTCAGGGTGTTGGGAAGCCGCAGGCCGATGAGCTCGGCCACCGGCTTGCGGGTGCGGATCGACGTTCCCAGGTCGCCGTGCAGCAGGCTCTGCACGAACCGCGCGTACTGGACGTATACGGGCTGGTCCAGCCCCAGCTCCCGGCTCATCTCCTCCTGGATCTCGGCCGAGGCGTCGATGGGCAGCATCACGTCCAGCGGGTTGCCGGTCAGGCGCGCCAAGGCGAACACCAGCAGGCTGATGACCAGCAACGTCACGAGGCACTGGATCAGCCTGCCGGCGATGTAGCGTTGCATGGGAACTCGTGGTTGGGAGGCGGGTGGCCCGCACCGTTCAAATCGCTGGCGATTCGCGTGGTACGGGCCACCCGCGGCAACTGTCGTGCGTGCCTACTTGGCAGTCACCAGGCTGGGCTCGATGTAGCCCCGGTGGGGCCGCACCTGAATGTTCTTCACCTGGTTTCCGTAACCCCACAGAATTCCCTTGACGTCGGCGATGGGCACGCCGCGGTACTCGCTGTGAAGTATCGTGTAGGCCTTCCTCACCTGGGCCGCGATACCGTCGATGGTGGCTTCACCCGCCGCTTTGGCGGCGATGTCGTCCACGGTGTTGGCCATCTTGATGATCCTGCCCTTTGCCGACCACCAGATGCGCAGGCTGTCGGAGCCGTTGAGCCGTCCGGTGGTGGCGAAGGTGCCGGCCTGCCCCACGATCTTGGGAGATTGCGGGTTGGCGATGTAGAGCGGGCGGAACGCCCCGATGTCGGTGGGGACGATGCTGGTCTTGACTCCGATGGCCTCCCAGTACCCGGCCACGACCTCGGCAAGCTGGAGGAACTGCGTGAAGCCGCCGGTGGGCAGCGCGAACAGCTTGATGGAGAAGCCGTTGGGATAGCCCGCGTCCGCCAGCAGCTTCTTGGCCTTGGCCGGGTCATAAGGGTACGGCTTCAGGTCCGCGGGATAGCCGATGGAGATGGGAGAGCTGGGGAACACCGCCGCCGGCTTGCCTTTGCCGTGTAGCAGCGTGTCGACGATCTCCTGCCTGTTGACCGCCAGGTTCAGGGCCTGGCGCACGCGCACGTCCTTCACCGGACCGGCCTCGTCGTAGTAGGTGGCGTAGAGGTGGATGCGCACCGACGTGGGCTGGGGGTCCTCGGCGATCTTGAGGCCGGCCTTGGTCACGTCCTGGACCTCGTCCAGCGAGATCCGCGCCACGTCCACCTGGCCGGTCTTCAGCATCGCCACGCGAGTGGCCGCCTCCTTTACCAGCACGGTGCGCAGGCGGTCGAAGTTCGGCGACTTGCGCCAATGGTCCTTGACGGCCTCGAACTCGATGAAGTTGCCGACCTCGTGCTTGACGAACTTCCAAGGCCCGGTGCCTACGGGCTTCTGGGCGAAGCCGTCCCAGCCGACCTTCTTGATGTAGGCCTTGGGGAGCACGATGCCCTCGATGCCGGGCTGAAAGGACATGTCATAGGGAAAGGTGGGCCACGGTTTCGCCGTGACCACCGTCACCGTGAGGGGATCGACGACCTTCACGTCCTTGATGCCCTTGCGGAACTGGCGCACTCGGGAGGCCTTGGCCTTGGGCCGGCGGAACCCCTCCATCAGCGTGAACTGCACATCCTCGGCGCTCATCTCGCTGCCGTCGTGGAACTTGACCCCGGGCCGCAGCTTGAAGGTCCAGGACTTTCCGTCCTCCCCGGGCTTCCAGCTCAACGCCAGCCCGGGCGAGAGCTTGCCGGCTGCATCGATCTCGGTGAGCCAGTCCCACAACGGCCCCACCAGCCCCAGCGAGGCGCTGATGGAAGTGCGGGTGGGGTCCATGGATTCCTCGCCGAAGCTCCCCGCGGCGTACCGGAGCGTCTTTCCGGAG
>WTHE01000462.1 GCA_011523315.1 Candidatus Binatota bacterium | reverse complement strand
GAGCCTCAAACGCGGCCTGCCCACGATCGAGGCCGATTTTCTGAACGGCGAGATCGAGCTCCTGGGCCAGCAGCACGGCGTTCCCACCCCCTATAATCGCGTCTTACAGCGCATCGCCAACCACATGGCGGCGACCGGTCAAGCGCCCGGCAGCTACAGCGTGGCAGAGCTGCAAAAGCTGGTCGATGCCGAAGGCACGGGCTGAGACGCCTATCCCCCTTGCCTCCGGCCGACCAGAGCCTTTCGGTTGTATCTGAATCGGGTATACTGGCGCCCATGTCTTTTCCTTTTGTGGCCAGCCTGCCGGACTGGATGGAGTATATCGAGGGCGAGGCGCCCATCGTGCTGGTGGCTCCACACGGCGGACGCCGGCCGAGTGACGCGCCCGTTCAGGACAGTGTCAAGGTCAACGATCTGCACACGGCCGGGCTGACCCGGCAGCTGGCCGCCCGGACGGGTGGCTACGCGCTCATTAATCAATCGCTCGACCGGAACGAAATTGATCTCAATCGGGTCAGTCAGGTACGCACCGATGCGCCCTGGTTTCCCGTCGCCCTGCTCGAGCTGGTCTCTCACCTGGTGGCCGCGTACGGCACGGCCAAGGTATTTTTTGTCCACGGCTGGAACGTGGTCCAGCCGGTGTGCGACCTGGGGGTCGGCCTCAAACAACACGGGACACGCCTCGTGCCCGCGGGCAAGGGCGCGCCAACTGTTGGCAGCGCTTTTGTGTCCGAAGAGCTGCTGCCGTTTCAGACCGCCGGAGCGGCCGCCGGGCTCGACGTGGCGCTCGGTCGCCGCTATCCGGCCGCAGCAAAAAACAACTTCATGCAGGTCTTCAGCCCCCGTTTTGCCCAGGACGAATCGCTCCCGATCCGGACTCTGGCGGAGCTGTCGAGCCAGGAAAAGATCCACGCCGTCCAGCTTGAGCTGGGCGTAGGCTTGCGCTGGCCCGGTCCTGAGCGGGACCGTTTCATCGACATCTTCTGTCGGACTTTGGGCCAAGCGCCCAAGCCCTTGCCGCAGGGCGGTCGCGACTTTTCTCACCTGAACCTGGCTGGGTCAGACGTCTCAGCCGGCCGTGACGGCGCGTTTCTGCCCGTTCACCACGGCGCGCAACCGAGCCGTATGAGCCTCCATTTCCACGATCTGGTCAGCGGCCTGGGTCTCACCGGCGGGATCGAATTTGACGCCCAGGCGTCCACCCACTCGGGCCGGCTGCTGTTATCGTTGGGTGGCACCGAGATGCTGCTGTTTACCGGCGAGGATGCCGCCAGCCCACACTCCAACCAAGTCCGTATCGGTGGCTATGTCTGGCAGCGCCATGCCGACGGCCTGTCGATCTCGTACCGCGGCACGGCCATGCGCTTTTCCCACCCCCAGGCGTTTATCCGTTTGGAGGACGGACTGGCCGCCTCCTGGATTGAACCGCTCGAGATGCGGCTGCAGCTGAGCATTCCCCAGCCATCAAGCCCGCCGCCGGTGCCGATCTACCTCGCCCGCCTGCACGGCGAGCTTCGCCTGCGCGACCGCAACGCGGCTATTGACGCCTGGGGTTTCATGGACATGTTGCGGGCCGAGGAAGCCGGCCGTCTGCTGCCCCGTCAACTCGTCTCGCTGCCGTTTGGCCCCGACCTGGGCATCTTCCTGGCCCGGACCGAGCTGCCGGAAGGGCCGCGCTCGGCTGGGGTGATCTATGCCCACGGCCAACCCTACCCGCTGCGCCCCAGCGACTGGGAGCTGGACTATGTCCACGAGCATGGCCGTCCGGTCACGTTTGAGCTGTCCCTCAATCCAGACCTGCCAGACTTCTCCCTCAGCCTGAACTGCCAAGGAAAAACCACAACGGCGATTCCAGTCGTTCGGCATGTGACCCAGGGCCGTGCCCTGGCCGTGACGTTCGGCATGGCCGAGACCTGCTGGCAAGGTCGCCAGGCCCGTGGCGTCTACGAATTTTCGGAGTTTCTGAAAAAACCGGTGGGACGCGCCTCTGCCTGATGCTTCGTGGCTACTCGTCCTCGGACGCCGGAAGATGGAGCTGACGGATCACTTCCCCAGACCGTCCCAGCGGGGGGAGCCGATCATCATCAAACGTCACCTCAACCCCGCCCGCATTGCCAACCGTCAGCGTAAAATTATCCCTGGCCTCCCACCGCACCTGCTCGTTCGGTTCGAGCACCACGTCTTGAATGAGTTCTTCATCGATC
>WTHE01000477.1 GCA_011523315.1 Candidatus Binatota bacterium | reverse complement strand
GATGGAAGCGGGCTTTGCCATCACCGCGTCCTGGCCGATCAATACCGAGTCAGAAGGCGGACTACACATCAAAAACAAGGCCGCAGCCAAAAGCACCATCTTTCTGGCCTGTCGTCCGCGCCTGGGTGAGATGGAGACCGAACAGGACCTGTATTGGGAAGACGTGGAGCCCCGGGTCGCTAAGGCAGTCCGAACACGGGTCAAGGCATTCCGGGACGCAGGGATTACCGGAGTCGATCTCTACCTTGCTTCCTTCGGTCCTGCGCTTGAGGAGTTTTCTCGTCACTGGCCGTTGAAGCGTGGCACCCCGCGCGCAATGCCGCAGAAACGTCGCCGACGCCGGCAGGTTCTGTTCGAGGAAGACCGGGACCCCTACGCTGCAACGCCGGAAGACGCCCTCGATGTCGCCCGGCGCGAGGTCAAACGCTGGCGACTGGAGCAACTGACCCACCTCAAGGCCGACACCGATCTCGACCCGGCTACCGCATTCTTCGTGCTGGCCTGGGATGCCTTCAAGGTGCCGAAGTTTTCCTACGACGAAGCAAACAGGCTGGCCCGCGCCGTGGGTATCGACCTTGATGCCGACATCGTCGGGCGGCTGGCTGAAAAGAAAGCCAGCGATATCCTCCTGTGGGACAGCGCTCGCCGGGCCGCCAAGGGCGCGCTCGGGCCGGTTGACGGTTCCCGCGGCATGATCGACACCATCCATCATGCCGCCCACACCGCCCGTGGGCGTTCTCTCACCGTCGCCCAGGAACTGCTCGCCACCGCCCAGGTGGACCAGACGCCACGTTTCTTTGCCGCCCTGGAAGCCGTTCTTGAGGTTCTGCCGGTATCCCAGACCTTCACCGGCATCGAACTCGAAGGCGATGTGGCAGCCGCAGGAAGCGATTTTGAGGCCCTCTATAACCTCACCCGTCTCGCCTACGGCGACAAGATCGATGAGCCCGAGCAACTGAAGCTCTGGCAGGACAATGACATCTGACCATGCTGCGCGATCATCCCTGGCAGCTCAAATACACGCCGGATGACGGCGACCTCGTCGCGCTGTTCTACATTCCCGCGCTGACAGACGCCAAGCGCTACGACCGGCTGACCGGATACTTCAACGCCCGCGCCCTGAGCTTGGCGGCGCGTGGCATCGAAGGGCTCGTCCGTAACAACGGTCGTATGCGGCTCATCGTCGGCTGTACCCTGGAGCCGGCCGAGATTGAAGCGATAGAAAAAGGTGAGCAACTGCGTGACCTCGTCGAGCAGCGTCTGACAAGCCTCCCTCTGACTCCGCCAGACCTGGCCTGTGCCGATGCGTTGGAACTGTTGGCCTGGATGGTCGCCCGCGGCTATTTGGACGTGAAAGTGGCGGTCCCTTGCAATACCGAGAAACAGGCGATCCCGGCGGATGGCATCTTTCACGAGAAAGCCGGCATCATCGAGGACTGCGCTGGGAACACAATCGCCTGGAACGGCAGCCTCAACGAGACCGCTGCCGGCTGGCGGGACAACTGGGAGAGCATCAACGTCTACACGAGCTGGGGACCGGAGCCCCAGCGGGTCGCCCGCGAGGAGGCCAACTTCGTGCGCATCTGGGACGGTAGGGCGGACCGCGTCATCGTCCTCGGCGTGCCTACCGCCGTGCGCCGGGAGCTGATGCGGTTCGTGCCGAAGAGCGATCTGCCCGCCCGCCTCAAGGTCCCTGAACAGCACGCTCCGCCCCCTCCTCTGCACGAGCCGGAATCCGAGGCTCGACAATCCGTGAAGCCGCCAACCATGCCGCCCGGTGATTTGCGAAGCCGCGTCTGGGCTTTCATCCAGCAGGCTCCGACATTGTCACACGGGGGCGAGCGGGTTGGCGAAATGACCGCAGCGGTCACCCCCTGGCCACATCAGGTCCGGGCTTTTGAACGCCTCTACCGCACGTGGCCCCCCAGGTTGCTGATCGCCGACGAGGTCGGCCTCGGCAAGACCATCCAGGCGGGCCTGCTGCTCCGCCAAGCCTGGCTTGCCGAACGTGTCAAACGAGTCCTGATCCTGGCCCCCAAGGCTGTCCTCAAACAATGGCAGATCGAACTTCGTGAGAAATTCAATCTCAATTGGCCGATCTACGATGGCCAAAGGCTGGTCTGGTATCCCTCGCCGGCATGGCGCGAACACAACGAACGCGTTGTCGGCTCCCACCAGTGGCATTGTCAACCCGCGGTGATTACATCGAGTCAGCTGCTGCGCCGACACGGTCGGGCGACCGCGCTGCTGGGGGAAGCTGATCCCTGGGATCTGGTCGTGCTCGACGAAGCCCACCACGCCCGGCGGCGCGCCGCCGGCAGCCCACAGGAGGGCAGGCCGAACGCGCTCCTCCGGCTGATGCAGGGATTGAAGGACCGCACTCAAGGATTGGTGCTGCTGACCGCAACGCCGATGCAGGTCCATCCCATTGAGGTCTGGGACCTGTTGAACCTGCTCGGCCTGCCGCCGGAGTGGACCGCCGAGGCATTTCTCAGCTTTTTCGACGCCATTGGGCAGCCGAACCTCTCGCCAGAGGCCCTGGATCGCATGGCTCGGCTGTTTCAGGCGGTTGAACGCACCTACGGCGAAGTCGAGAAAGAGGACGCGCAGCGCCTCGGCAACCTGTCGCGCTTCAAAGCGAGCAAAATCCTCCGTGTGCTGCGCGACAGTTCCAACATCCCGCGTCGTCAGTTGGACCCGACGGAGCGCCGGGCGGCGGTCGGAATCATGCGAGCGAGTACGCCGCTTCGCAAACTGGTCTCCCGCCACACACGCAACCTGCTGCGTGGATATTTCAAGGCGGGCCTCTTGACCACACTGATCGCTGAGCGGCAGGTCGAAGATCGCTTCCTGAAGATGACGGCCCAAGAGCAGGCGCTGTATGACGCCGTCGAGGAGTACATCGCCAGCACCTACAACCAGGCCAGCGCTACGGAGCGCACGGCGGTAGGGTTTGTCATGACCATCTACCGCCGCCGGCTCGCCAGCAGTTTTCACGCGCTACACAGAACGTTGCAGAATCATCTCGACGCCATGGCCACCGGGAATCAAACCCAATTGGAGGGGCTCGACGAAGATGTGCCGGACGATGAGACCCGAGACGAGATCCTGGACGCTGATGAGGTCGCAAAGCTGGAGCGCCAGGCCCTTGCCGCCGAGGAAAAGGCCGACATCCAGAGCCTCCTTGGTCGTATTGATCGCCTGCCGCCGGACAGCAAGCTCACCAGCCTGAAGAGCGTGCTCCGTGAACTGCATCAGGACGGCTACCGCCAGGCGATGATCTTCACCCAGTACACCGCCACCATGGATTTTTTGCGAGAAGCATTCCTTCAGGACACGGATATGAAGTTGATGTGCTTCTCGGGCCGCGGTGGAGAAATCCCCTCCAGCGACGGTTCTTGGCATCAGATCAGCCGTGATGACGCCAAACAACGGTTTCGCAACCGTGAGGCTGATGTCCTGTTCTGCACGGACGCGGCGGCCGAAGGCCTGAATTTCCAGTTCTGCGGCGCCCTGATCAATTACGACATGCCGTGGAACCCCATGAAGGTGGAGCAGCGTATAGGCCGTATTGATCGTCTCGGCCAACAGCATGAGAACGTCCGAATCGTCAACCTGCACTACGAGGGCACAGTTGAAGCGGACGTGTACCGGGCGCTCAGGAAGCGCATCAGCTTATTCGAGTCTGTGGTCGGCCGCTTGCAACCGATTCTGGCGCAAGTATCCCAGGCGATTGCGCAGACCGTGCTCTCTGGAACACGTCAAGGTGGGCGGGGACGTGCGACCGTCCTAGATGCAATTGAGGAACAGGCGCGGGAAGCCGGGGAGCGGGGGTTCGACATCGATGCGGTGACCGAGCAAGACCTTGCCATGCCGGTGCGTGCGCCAGCTTCTGTCACTATGGATGACCTCGACAGGATTATCAGGTCTGCCGACCTGATGCCGCCGGGAACCGACGTCCAGCCCCTGGGGAATCGGGAATACGGCCTGTCGGCCCCCGGTATGCCCGAGCGTCTGCGCGTGACTACCGATCCTACCTATTTCGCAGAGAATGCCGAAAGTCTGGAACTCTGGTCGCCGGGCAACGCGCTCTTTCCCCCTCCAGAGACCACACTGCGAACAGACGCCCCGCCACCCAACAAAACCTTGAAAGATATACTGGACGGCTGATGCACTGGCTGGGCGGCAGCACGGCTATCCCTGGGAATTCACGGGCAGGGTGACGTCTAGGCGGTGGTCCACAGCGCCGCACAGCCCAGCGCCCAGCAGTAGTAGGCAAACGGCGACAGACTCCGCGCCTTGGTCAGGCGGATCAGCAGCGGAATGCTGGCGTAGCCGACCCCGGCCGCGACCAGGGTGCCGAGCGCGTATGAGGCCACATCAATCCCGCCGACCACGTCTTCCCAGTGCGACACGAGTTGCAGGCCAAAAGCGCCGCCAACGGCCGGGATGGACAGCAAAAATGAATAGCGGACCAGCAGCTCACGCTCCAAGCCGAGGAAGACCCCGGTCGCAATCGTGCTTCCTGACCGGGACAGGCCCGGGATAAGCGCCAGCCCCTGGGCCAGTCCGATCAATACCGAGTCGCGCACCCGCATCTCGGCCAGGCTGCGACCCGACGGCCGCACCCGGTCGGTGGCAAACAGCAGGCCGCCGGTGACCAGCAGGGCCAGCCCGGCGGCCTGCGGATCGCTGAACAGGGCCTCAAAGTGCCGGCGAAAGCTGAGACCGATGAGCAGAGTCGGGACCGAGCCGGTTGCCAGCAGCCCCAGCAGACGCCGCGCACTCGCGGCTTGGGGATGCTGGGAGGACACGCACGACACAGCCAGAAGATACAGGTCGCGCCGAAAATAGACACACACCGCCAGCAGCGTACCCAGGTGGAGGGCCGCGTCGAGCAGCACGCCGGGTTGAGAGAAGCCGGGGATGCTGTGCTGGGCCACCACCAGATGGCCCGAGCTGCTGACCGGCAGGAACTCGGTCAAGCCTTGCAGCAGGCCGAGCAACACCACCGGCAGGCTGGACTGCACCGGCGTCTCCCTGTGAGTCGGGCTCTCAGACCGAAAAGATGTGGATGGAGGCCGCCGCGTTTTCTCCGCCCAGCACTCCACCGCCGTTCTCGGTCAGCCCCACCCGCGCGCCGGGGACCTGGCGCTGATCGGCCTGACCGCGCAGCTGCCAGAAGATTTCGGCAATCTGAGCGACTCCGGTGGCGCCCACCGGATGCCCCTTGGCCAGCAGGCCGCCGCTGGGGTTGACCGGCAGGCGTCCGCCCAGAGACGTGACGCCATCGGCAACCAGCTGACCGCCCCGGCCCGGCTCGCACAGCCCCAACTCCTCGTACACCAGCAACTCGGCCGGCGCCGTGGCGTCGTGGACCTCAACCACGTCGAGATCGTCCGGTCCGAGCCCGGCCATGGCGTAGGCTTTGGCGGCTACCTTGGCCACAATGCCGGGCGCGTGGGGGTCGTGCTCCTGGCTCGAGCCGAGCGTCGACGCTCTGACAAAGACCGGTGTGGACGTCAGCTGTCGGGCTTTGGCGGCCGTGGTGACGATGACCGCAGCCGCCCCGTCACCGATAGGCGAACACATCATCCGGGTCAGCGGCTCGGCAATCAGCGGGGCGGCCAGGACCTCTTCAACCGTGCGCGGCGTCTGGTACTGGGCGTGCGGATTGAGGCTGCCGTTGGTGTGATTTTTGGCCGCAATCCCGGCGTAGTGCTCTTTGGTCGTCCCATACTCGGCCATGTGACGGCGGGCCAGATTGGCGTAATAGTCCATGAACACACTGCGGGACTGGCCCGCTCCGACACTCTGCTCGCCGCTCATTTCGCGTGCAAACGCATCGGCCTGCTCCAGGTCAATGGCGCTACCGATGGCCTCGAAGGTGCGACGTTTTTCTGCATGAAAGAGCTTCTCCATGCCCAGCGCCAGGACCGTGTCATACATGCCCGAGGCTACGTACAGCCAGGCCAAATGGAACGCGGTGGACGAACTCGCACACGCGTTTTCGGTATTAATCACCGGAATGCCGCCAATCCCCATCTCGCGCAGCACGACCTGGCCGCGAATGCACTCCTGGCCGGTAATCAGGCCGGCCACCGCGTTGCCGACCGCAGCGGCTTGCAGCGCCTGGGGTTCGATACCGGCCGTGCGCAGGGCGTGGTCAACGGCCTCCCGAGCCAGGTCCTTCATGCTCCGGTCGATATATTTTCCAAAACGGGTCATGCCCGCGCCAACCACGGCGACCTCTCGCATACGTCCCTCCTGTCCAAAGGAAATCGTGATCTCCTTTGGATAGCTTTTGCTCAATCTTCGCCAATGCGCTCCAACGTGCTAGGCTGGACAGCTTAGCAGGCAGGACAGCAAACGCAAAGGAGACCGACATGGAAGACGCACTGGCGGTGGTGGGGCATTGGATCGGTTTACTCAAGGCGGCCAAGTTTGCCGTGGCCGAGGTCAACCGCGACTGTGAGGAACGTGTCACCGCCGGCAGCACCGAGGCCGCAGACGAGTTCCGCCACGACCTTGATACGGTCTTTGAAACCCTGAGCGCCCTGATCGTCGGCCTGGAGGAGCAGGCCGACGTTCTGGAAGACGAGTTGGAAGATGACTGAGGAAATCACGATTCCCTTTTCCAATCCTGCCAGCGCAGGAGGCGAAAGCGGCCGGCCCCAGGCCGTTCGGCCACCCCCGCCACCCGCCGCGTCACCTCGCTGTCATCCACAAAGCCCACACTCTCAATGGTCATCACGCTCGGCGGGCTCAGGCTGCCCGGACTCTGGCCATAGGCGACCAGCAGGCTGGAGGCGTCGGGTCCAGACATCTCGGACCGCTGCTGGACAAGCTCGGCGGCTTCCTCGGCCCCGATGCCTAAAATCGCCTGCAAAACTACCGGACCGGCCGTCATCAGGTTGGTCTTGTCCGCCCCGTCGGCGCCGCGCCGCCCGCCGTATACGGTGAAGACATCCGTCAAAACGCGGTCGTACAGCCGGCGGCTGATCCCGCGTACCAGCAGCAGCTCGTCCGGGGTGTCAAACGGACCGTCCTTGGCCGGATAGGGCAGTGGCAGGCTGAGATAATAGTCGCTTTCGACCCCATTCAAGCGCTCCAGGGGATCTGGATCGCGCCAGTCCAGAATCGCGTCTGTCAGCGCCTCACCCCACTCGGGCTCGAAGTCGAGATGGGTGAACACTGCCCGCAGGGCGTCCTCGGCAACGGTATTGATATTGATCTTGCCGCCCTCATCGCTGACCCGGACCCGATAGCCGCCCGCGCCGAACGTCTCCCTGACCCAGCGTCCGTCTCCCCGCAGCCATATCTCGACCGGCTCGAGCGGGGCGGACGGATCGAGCGCGTCGGGGGTATTGAGCGCATCCTGGCCCAGCTGAACCGCCCGCAGAATGGCGTGCAGAGCCCGATGAAAGCCGGCCTGGGCCAGATAATAGGCCCGGGTTTCCTGCTCGTGGGTCAGCGCCGTCAACGCCTCGACCCGCATGGTGCGTGACAGCTCAAAGGCCAACACCATCAGCGCCATCAGCGCCCACAGCACGACCACCAGGACAAGGCCCCGCTCGTTTTTCATCGGCGGCCCCGCCTACGGCGACGCCCCTCCTCGTCTCCACTCTGGGGACTGGCCCACAGCTCTGAGGGAGCGGTGTGGACCTGAATCGGAACCTCCAACTCCCATTCCAGGGGCAGTTGGCCGAGCTGGGCACGCCAGGCGCAGCGGATTGCCCTGGGCAGACGCCGATACTCCTGGCCGTCCCACTCATCGGTCCACTCGTCGTCGGCCCACTCATCGTCGGTCTCAGCCCGCCCCAGATAGGTCCAGTTCAGTTCGTCCACCTCGGGCAGCAACTGCGTTTCCTGCACCACCCCACCCTCAACCTCGTCTATCAAGTCGACCGGCAGCACGGGGGCGGCGGTCCGCACCCACAGGCCGACCCGCCCGTCCTCTTCCCTGAGGAAATAGGTGATTTTGCTCAATCCACCGGCCTCGGCTCGTCCGTCGCCGGAGATGAAACTCAGCTCCTGAGAGGCGCCGAAAAAATACACAAAGGTTTCGCCCTCGTCCTGCAGGGTGAGCGGATAGGCCGACTTGAGCTGACGGGTCAGCAGCGACAGCGCGGCCCGGGCATGCTGGTTATCAAGCGCCCGCGCCGTTCCCCGCCGGGTGGATTCGGTCCCGATGTTGAAGGCGGCGTAGACCGCCACGATGATCATGCTGACAATGGTCAGGCTGATCATCAGCTCCAGCAGGGTAAACCCGCCTGACACAGGGAAGCGTGATCTCATTCCCCATAATACGGTCTTCACGATTCCCTGTGACCTCACGACTCACGTCCTTCGTCCAGCCCGGCCTCGTCCTCGTCTATGACCGTTCGCAACGAGCGCAGGATAAAGACCTTGGGTTCGAGGTACTCCTGCCACACAATCCGCACCTCAATTTCTTTAAGATGCAGAAAATCCGTCGGACCGTCCTCATCGGCAGGCGGGCGGTCGTCATCGGCGTCGGGATAGATCTCCCGCACCCGGACCCGCCAGCTATAGCCGCCCGGCAATTCCCCACCATCCTCGCCGTCCTCAAGGACGTCCAGGGCAAAGGTCCGATCCATCACATTTTGTCCGTACAGCGCAGCCTGGGTTCGGGACGAGGCTTTGCTGCCCAGCCGCACGCTGCCGGCGAAGAGTTCCAGAAGGGTGACGAGGCCGACCGCCAATATCATCAGGGCGATCATGATTTCGAGCAGGGTGAAGCCGGCCGTGTGATGCAGCCTGGCCCTGCGGTATAGCCTGTCCATGCCGGTCTCAGTCCTCTTCACGTTCATGGCGGATGCTGACCGTCCCCAGAAGCGGGTCGAGCGCGACGACAAAGACCGGCCTGGAGCCGGCCCCTCGCTCGTCCCGGGCCTGCTCAATCCGGATTTCTCCCCCGGAATTTGTCCCGTCCGGATAAAAATGAAACTCCACCTCGTCGTCTTCGCCGCGCCACCGGCCAGCAGCCGACAATACCCCGTCCCGGGACGCCACCTCGACCACCTTGCCGTCGTGGCGGTAGGCATTGCTGTTCGGATCGACCACAAAGACCTGAGCCTGGGCGCGCTGGACGGCATACACGCGCATCAGGCTGAGCGCCGAGCGCAGCCGCCAGGCGGTCTGCTCGGGATCGCCCCGACCCAGCCACTGGCCGACCATCGGCATCGCCAGGCCGGCGGCCACGGCCATGATCAGCACGACCAGCAGGAGTTCCAGCAGGCTGAAGCCTGCGGTCTGTTTCCACATCGAACGCATCGTCCGGACGCTCGATCCGCCTTGTGACTTCCCCGGACGCGCGGCGCGGCAGGGGCGTGCCTACTCGTCTGCCGGGGCGTTTTTCAGAGCCTGTACTTTGAACACAATGACCAGACAGGCCAAGCCGCTGGCCACCAGACAGCGGACCTCGCTGAACGGCGCCGGCGAGGCCAGCAGCTCTTGGCCGCACACGAAGATCACTATCGCCATCAGGCCGATCATGACCCGGTCCCAGAGTTTGCGCATCATCCCTCTCCCAAAGCCGACGATGATAGCCTGTTGACGCGGAGTGTCCTCATCGTTGCCTTTGCCTAGCGGATCGCGTCCATCCGACGGGTCAGATCTTTAGCGATATTTTTCTGGTGCGCCTCCAAGGTCCCACCGCCAATCTCCAGCAGTTTGGCGTCGCGCCACAGGCGTTCGACCACATACTCGCTGAAATAACCGTAGCCGCCCAAGACCTGCATGGCGTTGTCGGCCACCTGCTTGGCCATGGTGGTGGCGACGAGCTTGACCCCGTCGGAGTCGATTCGCTGGCCCGGGGAATCAAGGTTCATACGCGCCGCAGTATGGTAGACATAGGTGCGGGCGGCCATGTACTGGGCGTAGGAATCGGCAATATAGCGCTGGACTTGCCCGAACGAGTTGATCGGCTCGCCGTAGGCGGTGCGTTCGCTGGCGTAGCGGGTCATGATTTCGACGCACCGTGCGGCAATCCCGGTTGACATGGCCGCGATCGTGACCCGTTCGATTTCCAGGTTGCGCATCATGTGCAGCAGGCTGTCGCCCTCCTGACCCAGACGGTTCTCAACCGGCACCGCACAGTCTTCGAACACCAGCTCGGCGGTCATTGAGGCCCGCATACCGGTTTTGCCGTGCAGGCGTTGGCCGAGTGAAAAGCCGGGGAAGTCTTTCTCGACCACAAACGAACTCAGACCCTGGTCGGTCTTGGCGTAGACCAGAAAAATATCGCCCAGCGTCGCGTCGTCCAGAGCCCCGTTGGTGATGAACATCTTGCGGCCGTTCAGGTAATACATATCCCCGCGCCGGATCGCCTGAGACTTCATGCCCAGCACGTCGGTGCCGGCCGACGGCTCGGTCATGCACATGCCGCCCACCCACTCGCCCGACATGACTTTCTCGAGATAGCGACGGCGCTGTTCGTCGTTGGCGTTGCGACAGAAATTGTTCACAAACAGCATCGCGTGGGCCAGATAGGCCAGACACAAACCGGGATCAACGGCCGACAGCTCCTCGTGAGCGATGACGGCCGCCACGGCATCCATGCCGGCCCCGCCGTAGCGCTCCGGCACCGAGATACCGAGCAGGCCCAGGTCGCCCAGCTGACGGAACAGATCGAGGTTGAAGCGTTCCTGCCGGTCCGCTTCGAGCGCCTGGGGTTCGACCTGTTCGCGGGCGAAGTCTCTCAC
>WTHE01000584.1 GCA_011523315.1 Candidatus Binatota bacterium | reverse complement strand
GGCAGACCCGAGCCGAGTATTGGCAAACCAGTCGGTGGGGCCGCCTGGGCCTGGGGTTGAAGCTCGTCAATCCCGCCCAGGAATTGCCAGCCAAAGAGAACAAGTCTGATGATTGATCCAGACAAGCCCGATTACACCAATACGCCGGCCTCGGACCGACGCCCGGCCTATGGCTATGCGCCGGCCGACCCGACCGCCCCGCCAGCGGCGAGCATTGTGACGCCCTTCTACAACACCGGGACGATTTTTCATGAGACGGCGCGGTCGGTCTTTCGCCAGTCCTTCCAGCAGTGGGAATGGTTGATCGTGAACGATGGCTCGACCCGGCCCGAGGCCCTGGCGGTTCTGGACGAATACCGCCGTCTCGACGATCCCCGCGTTCGAGTGATTGACCTGCCGACCAATCAGGGGCCGAGCGCGGCGCGCAACCGCGCCTTTCAAGAAGCCCGCGCGTCGTATGTCGTCCAGCTTGACAGCGATAATCTGCTTGAACCGACCGCCATAGAGAAATGGCTGTGGTTCCTGGAGTCCCACCCGGAATACGCCTTCGTCAAGGGCTACTCGGTCGGCTTCGATGCCCGAGAGTATCTGTGGCAGCAGGGCTTTCACAATAACGAGGTCTTCCTCGAATCGAACCTGGTGGATATCACCGGCGCGCTGCGCCGCAGCGTGCATCAGGCGGTCGGCGGCTATGACGAAACGATTCGGGGCGGCCTCGAAGACTGGGACTTCTGGATGCACTGCGCCAGTCAGGGCTATTGGGGGACTACGCTGCCGGAGTATCTCGACTGGTACCGCCGCCGTGAGAATCACAACGAGCGCTGGGATAACTGGGACGGCGGGAAGCGCGAGGCCGCGTTTCGGGACACCCTGCGTCGGCGCTACCCGCAGCTGTGGCAGGGGCGGTTTCCCGCTCCCCAAACCGCGCCGCTGATGCCGTATGAAACCGTCTCCGACACCCTGCCGTGGCACAACCGACTCGCCAAGCACAAGCCGCGCCTGTTGCTGATCGTGCCCTGGCTGGCCATGGGCGGGTCGGACAAGTTCAACCTCGACCTGCTGACCCAGCTCGTGGGACGCGGCTGGGAAGTGACCGTTGCCACAACACTCAAGGGCGAGCAGCCGTGGGCGGCCCAGTTTGGCCGTTCCACGCCCGATATCTTTCTCCTTGACCGTTTTCTCCGCCCGGCGGATTATCCCCGCTTTCTGCGCGCCCTCATCCACAGCCGGGAGGTTGACGCGGTGCTCATCTCGCACAGCGAGTTCGGCTACCAGCTGCTGCCCTACCTGCGGGCGCATTTCCCGAGCCTGCCGCTGCTGGATTTCTGTCATATCGAAGAAGAGGGCTGGAAGAACGGCGGCTATCCGCACATGTCGGCAAGCTATCAGGAAATGCTGGACAGACACGTGGTTTCCTCAGTCCACCTCAAGGGCTGGCTGGAAAAGCGGGGGGTTGAACCGGCGGCCATCGCGGTCTGCCATACGAATATTGACGCCGACCATTGGCAGCCCGACCCTGACCGCCGACGCCGCGCCCGCCGCAAGCTCGACCTTGCCGACACAACGCCGCTCATTGTGTTCGTCGGGCGCGTGTGCTCCCAAAAACAACCGGCGGTTTTAGCCCACACGGCCGCTCGGCTGGCGCAGCTCAATCTTGATTTCGTCCTCCTCGTGGCCGGTGACGGACCGGAGTTCGGCTGGCTCCAGACTTTTGTCAGAAAGAACAGGCTGACCCGTCAGGTCCGTCTGCTCGGAGCCGTGCCTAACGCCGAGATTCGGGATCTGCTGGCTGCGGCCGATATCTTCTTTCTGCCCTCGCAGTGGGAAGGCATTGCCCTGTCCGTGTACGAGGCCATGGCCTGCGGGCTCCCGGTGGTGGGCGCCGACGTGGGCGGACAGGCGGAGTTGGTCACGCCCGAGTGCGGGGTGTTGATTGGACGGGGGGAGGAGGCCGAGGAAGCCCGGCAATATGCGGACATCCTGGCCCAGTTGCTGAGCGATCCTGAGCGGCGCAAAACGCTGGGCCACCACGCGCGCCGACGCATCGAAGACCACTTCCGGCTCGAGCACATGACCGAGCGCTTCCTGGCCGCCTATGACGCGGCCCGGCAGGAGCGGGAGACCGCAGCCCGTCCGGTTCCGGGGATCGGACTCGGTCGGGCGTGCGCCAGTCAAGCGGTCGAATACCAGCGCCTGTCAAGCCTCACCGAC
>WTHE01000319.1 GCA_011523315.1 Candidatus Binatota bacterium | reverse complement strand
GCGTGTCAAACAGGGGCGGAGAGCTGGGCTCGGCGCCATTCGGCTCGGCCGCCCGAGAGAGCCAGGGACCGAGCACAAGGCCGAGCAGCACCACCGTGAGCGCAACAGACTTCACGGTCGGCTTCATGCGTCACACGCCTCCAGGGCCAGGGACAGGAGTTCATTGGAGAACTGCATGAACTCGGCATAACTTCTGGCCGGTGTTCAGAAAGGCAAACGACAGTCCCCGGTCCAGATCGGCCACACACGTCTGGCCGCCCTTGCCCGGATGCCCGAAGGTGCGCAGCGAGGCGCCGCGGGCCAGGTGGCCGAGCATCCAGCCGTAGCCATAGATCACCGGAATGCGCAAAGACCGGTCAATCGCGTCGGCCTCGTTGGTCGGCACGATGCTGTGCTCCAGGGTCTCCGGCGACAGGAAACGCTGCCCCTCCCAGCTGCCGTTCTGGGCCAGCATGGCGTACACCTTGGCAATGTCCCGGGCGGCGGCAATCCCTCCCCCGCCGGCCAGCACGACCCGGTGGACCTCGGGACGGTTAAAGATATTATCCCACTCGGGAAACGGCAGGTCCTTGGGGTCGAGCCCCTCTTCAAACATGATATCGCGCTGAAACCGAAAGTATTCCTCGTCCGGGGTAAAGCCCATGAGCTTGGCCATCTCGACGATGGAGTCACGGTCGGCCGGCGCTTCATAGACGCACGCGACCCGCTCTTCTTCCGATTCCGGCAGACCGATGAACAGGCTGTCGAGTCCGAGCGGCGCGGCCACCTCCTGCTGAAAAAACGTCCCGCAATCGCGCCCGTCCGTCCGCCGCATCAGCTCGTTAATCATGAAGCCATAGTTGAGCGGGTGATAGCCGTTGGCCTCGCCGGGCGTCCAGCGCGGGGCCAGCTCCTCCATGGCTCTGGCACACTGGGCAAAATCTCCCCACTGCTTGTAGGTCAACCAGTCCGGGCCAACGGTATTACCGATCCGGTGGCCCAGCATATGGGTAATCGTAGCCCGCTCTTTCCCGTTGTGGGCAAACTCGGGCCAGTATTTACTGACCAGATCGTCATACTCGAACGCCCCGCGGTCGCGCAGCATATGCATGCACAGCGCGGCCAAGCCTTTGGTCGACGAGTACAGCACGAACATCGTGTCCGGTCTGACCGGCTTGTGGTCGCTGGCCCGCGCCCAGCCGCCGCCGAGGTCAAGCACCTTTTTGCCGTGGCGGAAGACCGCCAGCTGCGCTCCCCAGAACAGCTTTTGCTCCTCAACCGCGCGGCGGAAAAAATCGCTCAATTTTGCCACGCGGTCGGCGTTCATATCGACCTCGCGCGGCGCTACGTCCGGCTCTTGCTGATACCATGTCATGTCTGCCCCCTTTACAAAGCCTGACAGCTGTGCGTCTACGATACGCAGCGTGGGGGAGAAGAACAAGAGGGCAAACACCTCGACTGACCGAGCCCCGACACGAACGAATCAGAAGGAGGGAACGCCATGAGCCACGACCAGGACAAAACCGCCATCGCCGAACTGATCGCACGGTATAATTTTGCCATTGACCACGACGACTACCAGGGCTGGGCCGACTGCTTTGCGCCGGACGGCGTCTTTGACGGGGTGATCGGCAAGTTTGACGCCCACCGGGAACTCGACCGTTTTACCACCGAGGTCAAACGCCTGGCCGCCGACAACCCCAAGCTGCGCCACTATGTGACCAGTATCCTGACCGAGGTGGACGGCGAGACGGCCCGCTCGAAGTGTTTTCTGCTGCTGACCTCAACCACCAAGGAGGGCGGCAGCCGGGTAGTCATGGCCGGGGAATACGAAGACCAGCTGGTCAGACACGGGGGACGCTGGCTGTTCTCATACCGTAAGGTCCACATCGACGCGGCCGCTGCGTAAGAGCACCGACCCTATCGTCTCGGGGTCGGTCTCGGTGGCCGGTTTTTCCAGTGAGTTTTCTCAAACACGCGCGGCCTCGAACAGTTCGCCCTGCTTGTGCACGCGCGGCCGTGCCGAGTCAGGCAGCAGCTCCGCGATCGCGGCCGCCGGGACCCTACCCAGTTCCTTCGGCTCCAGCTTGTGAAGCCCACCGCCGTACACCCTGCCCTCACCGAGTAGCGCCTGCGGGCCAATATCATTCAGAAGCTGCCAGACCTGTCGTCTCAGAACCGGGTTGTTCTTGAGGACAGCCGCGAGTGGCCCTTTTGGATAGAGCATCAGGTA
>WTHE01000007.1 GCA_011523315.1 Candidatus Binatota bacterium | reverse complement strand
CTTTTCGGTAGCAGTCCGGTCAGACGGCACCCGCTGGTGGTGTCCCACTTTGAATTTCTTTCTTCGTGGAGGCCTCTCCTGATGCAAAAATCCCCCTGCGCTGACGCGCTTCCCCCTTTGCCAAAGGGGGAGTGATGGGGATTTTCCGGCGGATGGCGCGTCCTCGGCGTGGGCCGCTG
This sequence comes from Candidatus Binatota bacterium, assembly GCA_011523315.1. GTDB lineage: Bacteria > Desulfobacterota > Binatia > Bin18 > Bin18 > JAAXHF01. Next base: position 2,039 of record WTHE01000007.1, on the reverse strand, counting down.
GAGATGAGACGGGCAAGCATTGCCAAACTGAGACACTACCGACGGTTTCTTATTGTTGCCCTTCCGCCCATTTCCTGCTCTTATCTCTCCGAGTTCGGCAGGCGAGACGCGTCCGGAAAGCCGCGCCTGTTCCATGAATCTGCATGGGCGTATCGCCCTACATGAAGCCAGCGTAGAAACCGCAGTGGTACGACCGAAAAAAACAGCGAACTCCCCTGACTACCGGGCCAGTATCTGCGCCGCCGGTCAAGCCTTGTTCGCCGAGCGCGGTTTCGCCGGCGCGACTATCCGCGAGATTGCCAAACAGGCGGGCGCCAATTCGGGCCTGCTGTACCACTATTATTCCAACAAAGAAACGCTGTATCTGTCGCTGCTGGAAACGGCCGTCAGTGAAATCGTTGTGCAAGTCGAAAACATTGCCGCCAGCCCGGGCACCCCGGAGGAAAAAATCCGCCAGATTGTCCAGGCCTTTCTGGCACACTACCAGGCCCACCCCCAGAGTTTTCACCTCATTCAGCGAGCGGTCAATGAACATAGTCCGGCAGCCCAGGCCCTGGCCCAGAACTGGTTTTCGCGTTGCTTCTCAGCCCTCAACGCCATCACCACCGAAGGCGTCCAACACGGGCTTTTCAGACCGCTGCCGCCCCCCCTCTTGTCATTTGCCATTGAGGGGCTCGTAGAGCATGGCCTGCACATCCATAAGCTCGTAGGCGACATGAGCCCGGATCTGTCCGGCGCCTCCCTGTTGGATGAGCTGGCAAATCTGATCCTCACCCTGTTGCGGACCGATACGCCCAAGCCCAGCGTTCCTGTTCGCCGTGGCAAGAAGCGTCTAGCGGGGAAGAAACCAAAGCGTAGCGCACGATGACCCGTCACAGGCCGGTTCTGGGAACTGCTTCGGCCGCCAGGCGTCACAAACGGTCGAAGAGCTGTCGAAGAGTTGGGGAAGAAACGGGCTGCTCGTGCGTACCTCACGCTGATGGCGAGATAATACCAAAACCTGTCTTGACTTAACTAATCATTCGATGCATTGTTCCGGGAATCAATCGTCTGATGAGTCATAAACCCGATGAAGCCCGTGTCGAAATCACACTGGTATGACCCGAAAAAACACCCAGCTCACCTGACCACCGGGCCAGCATCCGCTCCATCGGCCAAGCCTTGTTCGCTGAGCGTGGTTTCGCCGGCACGACCATCCGCGAGATTGCCAAACAGGCGGGTGTCAATGCGGGCCTGCCTACCACTGACTCCAACACGGGTGGACAACCATCACAGGAGGACCTTCGAGTATGCCGAAACTGAAAGAGATTGGTCTTGGCATTGAGAACGTGAATGCGCGAGACTACGTCGCCCAGGCGCAGGCCGCAGAACGCCTGGGGTTCGACAGCTTCTGGGTGCCGGAGGACTGTGTCTTTCCGGGCGCCTTCAGCTCGGGCGCCGCTATCGCAACAGCGACCAGCCGGATTAAAATCGGCACCGCTGTCATCAATCCCTACACCCGTCACCCCGTCCTCATCGCCATGGAGCTGGCCGCGCTGGACCAGCTCTCCGGGGGGCGGGCCATCCTCGGCCTGGGCGCAAGTCTGCGGCTGTGGATCGAGGAGCAGATGGGCATCGACTATGCCAAGTCTCTGTCGGCTCTCAGAGACGCGGTGGCCATCATCCGCCGGCTGCTGGCCGGTGAGGAGGTCGCCTATCAGGGCCGGGTGTTTCAGGCGAGTGCCGGCATGCGCCTGAATCTGGAACCCGAGCGCACGGCCGTGCCGATTTATCTGGCCACAATGGCGCCCAAGGCGGTGGAGCTGACGGGCGAAGTGGCGGACGGCTGGATCCCCTTCGGCGCCGAGTCGGCAGCCGTGAGACGGGGCCTGGAGCACCTTCGCCAGAGAGCGACGCGGGCGGGCCGCAGCCTGGCCGACTTCGACTGCGGCGCCTTTCTGCTCACGGCCGTGGCCGAGGATGACCGGGCGGCGCGTGAGGCGGTCAAGCCGGTGCTGGCGACGACCCTCGGCTGGATGGCGAAACAGCCCCAGCAGCGG
>WTHE01000154.1 GCA_011523315.1 Candidatus Binatota bacterium | reverse complement strand
ACTACCTCGCGCATGCTGGTTATGGATCAAGATAGCGTGAAAATGCTCTAGTCCTGAGCGTAAGGCGCAACGCGCCTGAAGTCGAAGGGCTACACGGTAACGTAAAAGGCTCTGGGAAGGGGGAGAGGAGCCGCGTCGAGGCGCAGGCGTACTCGCCCCCCCCTGTGGGTGATTTTTCTATAATTTTCTAGTGACAAGGAGCGTGCAATTGAGCGATACGAAGTAACTCTTATCCGAGCGTCGGTGCTGACCTGAACCTACACTGACTCTTGACCACCCCATTCGGAAGCCTAGCAGAGGCCAGAGGGGTGGCTGGCTGAGAAGCTTCGTATGTTCCTGACGTGCCTGTGGCATAGGGTCGTCAAGCGGCCCGCCTGTGACGACTCCCGTGCTGCCGCCCCTGGTGCCGGGCGGCAGGCCGTTCGCACATTGGGCCAGCGTCCCGGTTCACTCCCCGGCCGGCGATTTGTACCATTCTCAAGGCGGGCTGCCCTTTCCCCTCCGTCCCCGTGGAGGAGATCGGTCGCTGTGCTTGTCGTGCTCACCGTCCTGCTGGCGCGTGCCATACCGGCGGCCGTACCGACCCCTCCGAAATTCGCCGGGAATGTGGGCCAGGCGCCTGCCGGAGTGCTGCTCTCTGTGGCATCTATTTGTCGGGACGCTGCGCAAAGATTCACCACAGGTTCGGACTCGGGCGGGTACAGTCTCCAGTATATCGGAATCGAGACAGAGGGGACTCTCCCGCCTGGCGAGATTCCTAATCCTGGCTATGTCGTCGCCCAGTACGATTGCAAAGGCGACGAGGAAGCCTTGAGTGAGTGCCCCCTCATAGGGAACGGCTTTTCAGTCTCCGTGTGTCGGGTGCTGGCAAGCGGTTACCCGGACAGGTCTGCCTGTCAGCGACTCGACCTGCAGGGCAACTTTGAGGTTGGGTGGAAGATCTTCTTCGCAGACCAGGATGAGGCTGACACGAAGGTCTTCCTGGCACCAAATATAACCTACGCCCTGCTGCTGCGTTCTGACGGTCTACCGGTGGTATACAGCGTAACCGACGCGGACGCGGAGGACGACACTTCCCCGCCTGGGTGGTCAATAGGGAATAATTACGATTGTGCTTCCTCCGGGACCACGTGGACCTCCCACGCGACGAAAGCGCTCCGAACCCAGATCCATTTCACCACCGGCATCCCGAATGCCATAATCACCTCGGTGGCCGTGACCTCGACGCCGCCGTCCGATGCCTACGTCTCGGGCGACAGTATCGAGGTCACGGTCACCTTCGACGAGGCGGTGACGGTGGTGGGCGACCCGCAGTTCAAATTCTCGCTCGGGGAAGCCACCAAGACAGCAGGCTACGACGCCGCCCGTAGCACGACAACGAGCCTGGTGTTCACCTACACGGTGCAGACCGGCGACGAGGACACCGACGGTATCTGGATAGGCAGCGGGCCGCAGACCTTCAGACTCGGCGACGACGACCACATCCGTACGACGATGAGCGGGATAGATGCCCTTCTCGACCATAACGTGATCGGAACGCTGTCCGGCCACACGGTTAAAATGAGCAGCGATGCGACCCTGAGCGGCTTGACGCTGTCGGCCAACACTGCGCCCGTCGCGCTCAGCCCGGGCTTCGCGCCAGACCATACGCGCTACACAGCGGCCGTGGCGCACGAGATAGACACGCTCACCGTCGAGGCGACGCCCACCCACGCCGGCGCCCGCATCGCCTACCTCAACGCCCGCAACGAGGAGATTCGTGACGCCGACTCGCAGCAGGCCGGCCACCAGGTGGCCCTCACAGTTGGTCAGACCACCATCAAGGGGCAGGTCACCGCCGAGGATACCACCACCACGCAGACCTACACCGTGACGGTCTCCCGGCCGGACGCCCCCTCCTCGCTCCAGCAGAACACGGCCAGCGGCGATGCAACCCTGAGCGGCTTGGCGCTGTCGGCCAACACTGCGCCCGTCGGGCTCAGCCCGGTCTTCGCGCCAGCCCGCACGCGCTACACGGCGTCCGTGGCGCACGAGATAGATGCGCTCACCGTCGCGGCGACGCCCAACCACGCCGGTGCCCGCGTCGTCTACCGCGACGCCCGCAACAGAGAGATTCCTGACGCCGACCCGCAGCAGGACGGCCACCAAGTGACCCTCACGGTCGGCCAGACCACCATCAAGGGGCAGGTCACCGCCGAGGATACCACCACCACGCAGACCT
>WTHE01000471.1 GCA_011523315.1 Candidatus Binatota bacterium | reverse complement strand
GCCTGTGAGGAACGCGGCTTTGAGTCGATCTGGTTTCCGGAACACACCCATATCCCGGCCAGCCTGCGGACCCCCCCGCCGTACGGCGGAGCAACGCCGCGCTACCTGTGGCATCTGCACGATCTGTTTGTCACCCTCACCGCCGCCGCCGCCGCGACCACCACGATCAAGCTCGGCAGCGGGATCTGCCTGGTGGTCGAGCGTGACCCGATCACGCTGGCCAAAGAGGTCGCGTCCGTCGACCAGCTGTCGAACGGACGGCTGCTGTTCGGCATTGGGGCCGGCTGGAACGTTGAGGAGATGGAGAATCACGGTATGCCGTTCGGGCGGCGCTGGAAGGTGTTGCGCGAACGCATCGAGGCGATGAAGGAGATCTGGACCCGGGACGAGGCCGAGTATCACGGCGAGTTCGTGAACTTCGATCCGATCTGGAGCTATCCCAAGCCGCTTCAGCAGCCGCATCCGCCGATTATTCTGGGCACCCTGTCGGCCAGGGGACTGAACCGGGTGGCCAACTACTGCGACGGCTGGATTCCGGTCGGGGCACGGATTGAGGATATCCCCGCCGCCATTCAGGATCTCCACGCCCAGGCGCGGCAGGTCGGGCGGGAGCCGAGCGAGGTGCCGGTGTCGATCTTTTCGGCTCCCGACGACGAAGCCGTGCTCGGGCGCTACCGGGACATGGGCGTTGAACGGGCCGTGCTCGGGGTGCCGTCAAAGGGGGCAGATGTCATCCTGCCCCTACTGGACGGGTACGCGGCCCATGTGAGCGCGTTTGCCTGAGCCGTGACGGAACAGAATTCAGGTGGCGGCGTTCAGGTAGCGATCCAGTTCGTGGTGCATATACCGGATCCGGCTCTCCTGATAATGCCCCAGCACGACGCCTGAGCGGCGGGTGGTTTTGAGGCCGGCCTGGATGCGCGGCATATTGGCCGTGTCCTGGTCGAAGATCGGACCCAGGGTGCCCAGCTCGCCTGCCTCGGCCCAGGGCTCGTCCGCACCCAGCATCCGCAGCCGAGCCGGCGGCGGACTCTCCCCGCTGGCCGGGCGGGGGTAGAGCAGCATGACCTCCATCAGGCACGAGTCCGGGTCGTGGCCGTTGGGCCGGAAGCGATACACGATGGGTCCGCCCAGCCCGGCCCACGGAAAAAAGTTGGGGAACACAAAGTACTGGATCAGGTCCACCATCTCGGTTGTGGTCAGGTCCGACAGGTCGGCCCCGGTCTTGCGCTCCAGGACATGGCGGTACTGGGCGGTCACGGCCGACCGGGCGCTGGCCCCCTCGGGCAGGCTGAGCCGGTCGAAGCCCAGCATGGTCGTGCCCTCATCGGCGACCTCCTGTTCAGACACGCCGCGCCGGCTGGCGCTCGGGCTGGGCACGTACATGGCGTTGTACAGCCGGCTGTGACCACCGGGGTAGACATCGTACTGGGCGTTCCAGTCGCCCAGGCTGGAGCCGATCTCGGGATGGGTGTCGGGGACGTGAAAGGCTTCCATGAACGCCTCTTGGGCGACCTTCCAGTTGGCCTTGACGATTTTGCCGACATGCGCGGCCAGGTAGCGCTCCTCCAGCGGCCAGCGGCTGAAATGGCGGGCCACGTCTCCGAGGTAGTCGGGCAGCGGGTCGGCGTCGAGGTCCATGTTGACAAAGACAAAACCGTTCCAGGTCGCTACCTTGGCCTCGGGCAGGCGGAATTCGTCGTCCCTGATGGTCGGAAAATCCCAGCGGCAGGGCACGCCTTTGAGGCTGCCGTCCAAGCCCCAGGTAAAGCCGTGGAACGGACACCGAAAGGCCTGGACACAGCCGCCCTCGTCCCGCAGCCGGGTGCCGCGGTGCAGACAGGCGTTGTAGAAGGCTTTGATCTCGGTCGGGCTGGTGCGGGTGACGATCAGGCTGTCGTCGCCGATGTCGTACACACAGTGGTCGCCAACCTGCGGAATCTGTTCCAGGCGGCAGGCCATCTGCCAGACTCTGGGCCACATCTTGTCCATTTCGCGTTGGTGGAAGTCCTGCGAAGTGTAGCGCTCAACGGACAGCTCGGTGTCGCCCAGCTCAAGAAAGCTCTGCTCGCGCAGCACCGCAGGCGCGGATTCGCCGTCAGCGCTGAGAATGTCTTGCATCGAAGGGCCTGGGCAGCGGGGCAGGTCGGGCGGGGGGGCGGCATATCCCATGGGGTGGTCTCCTTTGTGTCGTGTTCCGTGTCGCAGCGTGGGCGCCCGGTC
>WTHE01000184.1 GCA_011523315.1 Candidatus Binatota bacterium | reverse complement strand
GCCAGCGCCTTACGCCCCAGGCCGACGAGTGCCTGGGCGGTTTCTTCAGCGCTGGCACTATTGATGTCACACACCACGACATCGGCCCCGCCCTTGGCCAGCGCGACCGCAGTCGCCCGACCAATGCCCGAGCCGGCTCCGGTCAGCAGCGCCGTCCTGCCCGCAACGCCCGCCATGTCCCTATTCGAGCGAAGCCGCCCGCTCACCGACCTCTTCGTGTATGGCCCGGCGCAGGTGCTCGCGCGCTTTTGGGGCGTCGAGCGTTATGCCCACCTCCCCGTCGCTGCCGATGGCAAACTTGGCCTGGCGGTGAAAGGCCAGCGCGGTGTCGGAAATGAGCCGCAGGATGACTGTCGTGTCGACCTGGTCGGCTGTCAGCTGGTCGATCTCTTGGCTGCACGCCTGGCGGATCTGATCGACAATGCCCTTATGTTTTTCGATGTCGAACATGACATGGCCGATCACGCACTGCCCGAACTGCAAGACCGTATACTGGCGGCCCTCGCGTTCCCACTCCAGGGTGCGTTTGGGCGGAACCGGAAACTCCCGGATACGGTCGGCAACCCAGATGTCTTCCGGGTCCGGGCTGTCTTCACAGAACATCAGGTTGATGTGTTGCATGCCGTCCGGCTTGGGATGAATTTCAATCCGCATGACCAGCCTCCTTGGCCTGCGCGACACGCGCGGAAAAGACAAATGAGGGAGCTTTCCGCACGCGGCACAGCTCCCTCTGAAACAACAGTTTGAGGCTCGTGGCAGAGCCGGGGCTTAGGGATCGGTCCGCAGTTCGACCGCGTTGCCATCCGGGTCTTTGAGAAACAGAACCGGGCCGCCGCCGAAGCTGGGCGGTGGGGTAAACTCGGCAAACTCGATCTTTCTTCGCTTCAAGACCTTTTTAGCCTCTTCGATATCTTCAACCTGCAGAGCAAGGTGCGAGCCGACACCGGGCAGATTTTTGGCCGCCATCTCGTTGCGCTGACCGATGAGATGGACCTGGGTGCCATCGCACTCGTACCAGGCACCGGGAATGCCCTTGATCTTGGGGCGCTCAATTTCTTCAAAGCCGAGCATCTTGTAGAACGACTTGGCTTTTCTGAGGTCGGTGATCGGCACACCGGCATGGCGGACAGATTTGAGTTTGATCATGGCCAGACCCTCCTTGTGTTTTGGGTGAATTCAGATTCAAACTATGTATCATTTTCGTTCGACAACAACAAGAGGAACAGTCTTTCAGGACTGCAAGCCGCCTCCGGTCTGCCCGTTTGGAGCTGTCCGGGTGCGCCTCAGGGCTGGCGCTCCAGGACGAGGTTGGCCTGCCCGTCGCGGCTGGCCGACCACTCCGGCGGCACGACCACGGTGGTATCCGGCTCCTCGACAATCACGGGGCCGGACTGGGGAGTGTCGATATCCGCGCGACGCCGAATCACGGTCTGCTGCAAGCCGTGCTTGGGCCCGAAATACGCCTGCCGGGTGCCGGACTGGGCTGGAGCGGCGGGCGGCACTCGGCCCAGCAGCTCGGAAAAGCGCAGGCTGCCGGCCGAGGCCAGTGCCCGCAGGCGCAGGCTGACCAGCTCGACGGTATCGTCCCGTTCGTAACCGAAGGCCTGGAGATGTGCCTGGGTGAACACCCGCCTCAGCTCGGCCTGCAACTCGTCGGGCGAAGCGGACGGAAACGGCTGGGTCAGCTCCGAGACCTGATAGCTGTAACGCAGGTCAACCTGCCGCTCAAAGCGGATAGCCTCGGCCCGAATGCCCTCTTGCAGCAGCTCGGTCCGGGCCGTCTCTTCCATCTCGGCGAACTGTTCAATGATCGACTGCGGCTCAACCAGCTCAAGCGCCAGGGCCACGCTGCGGACGTAGTCGTGGCGATAATCGGCCAACAGCAGGCCCAATGCGCTGAACAGTCCGGGATACGGTGGCACCAGAACCCGCGACATGCCCAGGCTCTCGGCCAGGGCTACGGCGTGGATCGGTCCGGCACCGCCAAAGGCGACCAGCGTGAACTCGCGGGGGTCGCGGCCGCGCTCGGTCGATACGGCGCGCAGGGCGCGCATCATGGTCGAATTGGCGACCTGGGTGATACCGTAGGCAGCCGGCAGGACATCAAGCCCCAGCGGGTCGGCAATCTGGCTCTGGATCGCGGCCAGGGCGGCCGGCCGGTCAATCGTCAGCGTGGCCCCGGCAATTGCCTCGGGGTTCATATAACCCAGGACGACATTGGCGTCGGTCACTG
>WTHE01000395.1 GCA_011523315.1 Candidatus Binatota bacterium | reverse complement strand
ACCGTGGCCACCCGGCGGGCCACATCAAAGGGATGGCGATACGGGACAATGAGCACGCTCGTGCCTAATCGGACCGTCTCGGTCGCCGCAGCCAAAAACGCGAGCGTATCAAAGGCGTCGATCCATTCCATCTCGGCGTAGATAGCGTAAAACGGCGACCCCTGGACGAGTTTTTCACCGGCATACGCTTCATACGGCCAGTCCGAGGTAATGCGTTTGGGCAGGACAATGTGATCCCCAGTCATAATCGAGTCATAGCCCAGCTCGTCGGCTAAGCGCGCCACCGCCTTGAGCGTCTCCCGCTCGCACGCCGGCGCGCCACCTCCCAGATGTAGACCGAATTTCATACGTTCTCCCTCCTTCTCGGTCGTCGCAGCCAAAAACGCGAGCGTATCACACTAGCCCCTCGGATCGTTCACACTCTCGATATACTGACGTGCGTCGAACTCTGCCGGATCTTTGAGGGGCTCGGTCTGCCACTTTTTCACCTCGGGCAGTACGCTCTTGGAAAACAGTTTGAGATTACGCTCGGCCTCGTCGTAGGGCATACCGGCATAGCTGAAGTTCAACATGAAGCCCTCGGCATCGATCATGGTCTTCACCGTGGAGAGTTTCTCAAGGACTTGATCTGGCGTTCCCCACGGCATCAGCTTCGCAAAGTCTTCGGCTGCCGCATCAACTCCATGTTTCCCGATATACTTGGTAATCATGCGGTACGACTCGTAGCTCTTATGGGTGCCGAAGTGCTCTGCGGTCATTTCATAATGTTTCACGACTGTGCGGTAGTTCGCAGACAGCCATTTCATCGCCATCTCTTCGGCACGGTCTTTGTTCTCATCAACGAAAACAAGCCCACCGCTCAATGGCTTGGGGGCTGGCGTGTTGCCATGATATTGCTTCCAGGACTCGTGATAGACTTCAAAATCTTTCTTCACGGCATCCCAAGGCTTCTGCGGGATGACTAAGAGGCCAACGCCAAGCTTGGCCATGATGGGAGAGGAATCCGGGGAGACGGCTGCCGCATACGAACGCCCTCGGAACGATTTGAACGGGAAGGGGCGGATCTCGCGTCGCGGCTGCTTGGTATGCAAGCCGCCTTCCATGTAGCCTTTCTCCAGGGCGTCGAGGAGCAACTCTGCGTACTCGACAAAATGAGCGCGCCCTTCGTTCTGATCGAGGCGAAATCCTTCATACTCGATGCGCGCCAAACCACGACCGATACCCAGAATGAAACGGCCATTGGAGACATGGTCGAGCATCGACACCTGCTCAGCCACCCGAATGGGGTCGTGCCACGGCAACACGATCACCATCGAGCCAAGCTTGGCTGTCTTGGTGCGCCCGGCCATGTAGGTCAGAAACTGTACCGGGTCAGGGCACATGGTGTAGTCGTCGAAGTGGTGTTCAATCGCCCAGACGGAATCGAACCCAAGCGGTTCGGCCATCTCTGCCAGGCGAAGCTCGTTGCGCCACACTTCACGATCAGTCAGTTGGTTGTTGGGATTCTGAAAGACAGCACCATATCCTACGTGCATAGCATCCTCCTTATTGAGTGTTGGCGGTTAAGCGTAGCAAAATGTTAAGCGAGCTTTGGAACAAGGGCGGCGTATTTATCGAGGAGCGGCAAGACTTGGTCTGACTCTGCAGACGGTGCAAGCAAAACGCCCCTTTGCACCCCGAGTTCCTGTAATTGGCGCAGCCCCGCTTCGTCATCGGGCACCCCGACAACGGTGACGGGAAAATCCTCGGCCGACCGACCCGCTTGCTCGGCTCGGTTGCGGAGTTCTTCCAGTGAACCGGCCAGATCGGGTTGGAAGAAGCCGACCGGCATCCAGCCGTCGCAGTAACGCACGACACGGTGCAATCCTCCTGTCCAGGTCCCCAGGATGATCGGCGGATGCGGTTTCTGGAATGGCTTGGGGTGGCTCCAGATTGGATCGAAATTCACAAACTCGCCGTGGTACTCGGCGGCTTCATTCGTCCAGATTTCCTTCATGGCTTCGACCTTTTCCCGCAAGACTTTCCAGCGGTGCTTAAACGGCGTGCCATGATTCTCCATCTCCTCGGCGTTCCATCCACCCCCGATACCCAAGATGACCCGGCCCTTTGACAGTTGATCAACGGAGGCCACTTCATTGGCCATGACAATGGGGTCACGTTCCACTGCCAGACAAATGCCGCTGCCGATCTTGATCCTTTGGGTCGCGGCTGCCGCAGCCGTCATGGCCACGAAGAGATCGTACGAATGCCAATATTCCTGGGTCAACTCTGCACCGCCCGGTCCGGGCGAGCGGCGGCTGGCCGGAATATGGGTATGTTCTGGAAACCACACCGATTCAAAGCCCCGGTCTTCGCACGCTTTGGCGAACTCATCCGGCGGCATGGCATAATCCGTGGCAAACATCGTCACGCCTAATTTCATCGTTTCCTCCTTGGGTTGCGGTGTCTCTTGCGTCGTGGTGTCCGGGAATGAGAGCTGGGGCGCGTCTTGGCCGGCCAGCTTCAGCGGCGGCAGCATGTCTTGCGGGTCGAGCCCGAGTTCATAGAGTCCTATCGCGTCGAGGCAGGCATCGCTTGACGGCGGCATGATCGGCGCTGAGCTACCGTCTCGATACAGCTGTTCTAAGGGGGAGGTTTTGAACAGCGCATGCGCTCCGCAGGCTGTCACCGCAGTCCGCGTGATCCGCGCGGTCGCCTCGCCCATGAAGTATTTGGCCCGCATGATGGCCGTTATGCTGGCTGGGGTGATGCCCTCCGTATCAACCAGCCAGGCCGCCTGGCGGGTCAGCAGGCGGGCGGCTTCCAAATCGACACTCATCTCCGCCACCCGGCTGCGAACCTGGGGATGGTAACTCAGCGGTTGGGCAAAGCCACGTGGGGTGCGCTGCTTCAGCGTCTCACACGCCTGGTGATACGTTGCCGCAGCCACGCCTAGGTACACCGTGCCGTAGGCCAGGACCCAGGGAGAGGCGGTTGATACCCAATCCAGATAGTTGTCGACCTGGAAGCAGAAGTTCTCCTCGGGCACGAAGTAATCTTCAAAGATGAAGTTATTACTCTGCGTGCCCCGCATGCCTAAGGTGTCCCACACCTGCTCCACCCGCAGGCCGGGCGCAGGATACGGCCCCAGGAGCATCAGCATCTCCAGGGGATTGGACGATTCCTGCGGATGGACCATGAGCATCAGGTAGTCACTGGCTTCCCCCATGGAGGTAAACGCTTTGCGGCCCTGCAACATGTACCCACCGTTGACCCGCCGGGCTTGGACGCTCGGGACAAAGGGCAGGCCGATCAGGAGACTCGAAGAGCCTGGCTCCGTGAAGGCTGAGGCAAACAGCTTGTGTTCCTTGGCAACCAGCTGGGCGATGCGCTGTTTGGCGGCCGGCGGAGTCGTGGGCGTGTCGATGAGAATCCGCACCCCGGCGGCATGCATGGTGAAGCTCAGCGCCGTACTCGGACACCCTTGGGCCAGCTCCTCGACGGCCAGCACCCAGTCCAGCAGCCCCGCGCCTCCACCTCCGAAGTTCGTGGGAATAGTCAGCTCATAGAACCCCTCCCGTTTCAGCGCTTCGTAGTTCTCGAGCGGAAGGGAGGCTTCCCGGTCATGCTGCGCGGCGCGGGTGGCAAAATCGGCAGACAAGCGGCGGCAGACTTCCAGCAGTTTTTCCTGTTTTGCCGTGAGGGTAAAACCCATCCGTTTTCTCCTTTCTTTGAGACATCAATGCGTTGGGAAAGACGCTCCAGCGGTCAGTCCAAAACCCCGCCAGCGCGGCCTGTTTGGAGCTTGGGGTGTTTCGCTGTGTCTTTTTTCCTCCCCTGGGCATCAACTTTGTGCTCGACTGTGATATGGTGGGCCGTGAGGCTTACACCTTAAACAAAATTTGTCAACCTTGTTGAATGAACCACTCTATGGAAGCACAGGACTTTCTCGCAGTTTTCGCTCATTACGGGGTGCGGAAAACATCCATGACGGAGCTTGCCCAGGCCGTCGGGATATCGCGGCAAACCCTGTATAAGCGGTTTGAGTCGAAGGAGGCTGTTTTCAAATGGATGATGGTCGAAATCACGGAAACGTCTCTCACCGACATCCAAGCGACCTTGCGTGATGAGACCAAGCCCGTGTCCGAACGGCTGGTGCAGACCTATGATACGTGGGCAGGCCAGTATATCGACCTGCTGCGTCATTCTCCGCACGGCGGAGACGTCATCAGCATGGTAAAGTCGGATCCCAAAGGCGATTCTAAACCGGGTGAAGAAAAAATCAGGAAGTGGATCGCCGCGCTTCTTTACGAGAGCGGCTACGCGAAATCACGGGCAGCCGCGCGGGATGTGGCGTTTGTTCTGAGCTGTGTGTCGACCGGCTTGGTGCTGAGTGCCGAAAGCAGGGCGGCCTATGTCGCGGGTATGAGCAGGGCAGTGGTAACCCTACTCGCTTAAGTCTAGCTGCTTCTCTTCCTGATACGGCGTGCGCTTAGGCCTGTTCGCCTTCATCGCGCTCGTTGAACGTGGCGATTTTCTTAAACGCCTTGAGCACCTCTTCGCCATAGCCGTCGCGGACTTGTTCGGTCACTTGGGGCGGGACTGATACATCGTCGCGTTCATGCACCGCCCCGGTAATGACCGTCAGCAAGACACTGTCGGTGTCGGCCACATTCTTGAAGCCCCGGTACATGCCTGGCGGACAGGAAAAGACGTCCCACTTATTCAGGGTGATCTTTTCCTGGCCGTCGTCACCCACGCTGAACTCGAACGCACCGTCGAGGACCATGAAGGTTTCATAGGTATGGTTATGGGAGTGCAGGCACGGCCCCTGGCCCGGCGGGCAGACCGAGACGTTCATCGTGGTCCCTGCTGCGCCATAAATCGCGGCCGTGTCGCCGAACGGATTTTTTGTCTTTTCCAGGATCACCGGCATGAGCGTGCGGGCAAAAATGATGTCCATCGCCTCCTGGGGCACGTCGGCAAGATCTGTGGCCGTGGACATGGGTTGCAGTTGGTCAAAGCGAGCGACCCGCTGCGCCAACTCTTCACGGCTTGGATTTCTGGGCTCCATAGGTCCTCCTTCTTGTAGTGTAACGGCTATGAAAACAGTCGCGCGGTGGCGAGCCTGGCGCCTTCTGACAACATCCGCAGTTTCTCCCACACCACATCGTGAGCGACCATAACATACCCGGCAAAGGTGCTGAAGCCACAATCTGTGCCAGCGATGATTCGCTTTGGATCCCCAACACTATTCGTGATCGTCTCAATTCGGTCGGCGACCACTTCGGGGTGTTCGAGGTAGTTCGTCGTCACGTCAATGAGACCGGGAATCAGGACCATGTCTGACGGCAGGGGATAGCGCTTGAAGAGCTTCACTTCGTGTTGATGGCGGGGATTGGCAAACGGAATACTCAGTCCGCCAACCTTGGCTTGATAGAGAAGCGGCAGAAGCGGCTCCAAGTCCATATCGTCGATATGCGGCCCGTCCCAGTTGCCCCAGCACACATGCATACGCACCCGGTCACGCGGGATATGCACCAGGGCAGCATTGATGGCCTCGATGTGCAGCTCAACCCGCTTGAGAAACGCGTCCAGCGGCTGATTGAGAAACATGATTTGACGCTCCAGCGCCAGGTCCGGAGCATCCAGTTGCAGAATGTGGCCCTGTTCAACAATCAGCTCGTATTCGTGGCGGAGTTCTTCGGCCAGGGCGAGCACATAATCACGGTCGGTGGCGTAATCGGGATTGTCCGCATTCCGCAACAGCGTGGTCGAGACGATACCGGGTGTGGCGGCGGTGACAAACGTCTCGGCCGCTGCCTTGTCGTTGTCTAATGCCTGGCTGAACAGTCGGAGTTCCTGGTGGGCAACGCGTTTCTCAGCATCATACAGCACGGCACTCTGACATTCGGGCATATCGTACATGGTGGCACTCTGCTTGATCTCTTCACCAGCCGGTCGGCCCGTCTTGAGGGCGACATAGCCCGGAAACTTGGCAAAATCGGTCACCGTGCCCCGCTGGGCATGGCCGCCAAAACCGGTCATGCGGTCTTTCACATAAAACGAGAAGCCCAGACGCGGCAGCTCGCCATCGTTTGGGATATCAATGCCCACTTCACGCTGTTTTTGCAGGATGAAAGCCAGATCGTCCCTGACTTGAGACTCAAAGCTCGCTTCATCCAGCGCGTTGCCCTGCTCTTTATCGAGCAGCATGCGCATCAGCGGTTCGCTGCGCGGCAAGCTGCCAGCGTGGGTGGTCAGAATGCTGTCTTGACTCGTTCGCATAAGAGCCTCTGATCGACTTGAAGGAGCCTGGCATCTCACCTCACACTTCATGAGTGCCGCGTTCCGTTTCCATAACTTGAGAGTGCCGTGTCGGCTAGCGCGTTTCACGTCAGGCTGGAGTAGGTCGGATTAGCGGAGCGTAATCCGACAAGTACGGGCTGTCGGGTTACGCCTGCGGCTAACCCGACCTACACGGCTACACATCATGGTGAATTGCTCTAGTGGATGTGCGGCACGATGTGCGAGGTAAACAGATCGAGCGATCTGTGGCTCTGCTGCGGACTCAATGAGCCCCAGGCGAACGACCCGACGAAATAGTTGATCCCACTCTCCGACACCAGGCGCTGGATTTGCTCGCGGACTGTGTCGACCGAGCCGATCAGGATCGTTTCTCCCGCCAGGCAGGCGTCCCAGGCGAAAAAATTGTCGTAGGCGTGATCGTTGTGCTGATGCCACAACCGCAGGATGGAGTGGTACCAGTCCTCGTAGGCCGGCCTCGCCACCGCAAAGGCTTGTTCGTCGGTCTCCGCCACATAGATTTGCCGCATGGCGCCCAGTTTCAGCGTGTCGGTGTCGCCCGGGCCGCTGGCAGCGGCGACTGCTCGATAGCGGGCCATGAGAGTTGCGACGAGCGGCGGGGGGCCGAGGGTCATGAAGTGCATGCCCTCACGCGCGGCAAATTCGACCCCGTCTTCGCTGAACGACGGATACCACAGCGGCGGATACGGGGCCTGGACCGGTTTGAGCGTCATGGGCACATCGCGAAACTCGAAATGCTGCCCGGCGTAATTCAGCACCTCGTTGCACATCCCCTGACGGAATATCTCAAGGACTTCGGTGAAGATTTCCCGGGTCTGTGCCGGATCGACACTGTAATTAGCGATTTCGTACGGTGACACGCCGCGGCTGATGCCGAGTTCCATGCGCCCGTCCGAAAGGTGGTCCAGCATGCAGACTTCCTCGATGAGGCGTAGCGGATGATACATCGGTAACAGATACGCCATGGGGCTGAAGCGGATCTGCGTGGTCCGCTGCGCCAGCGCGGCGAAGAACACCGAGGGAGAGGGCGCCATAGCCAGCGGGGTCGAATGGTGTTCGGCCAGATGATAGCCGTAGAACCCGGCCCGGTCCGCGGCTTCGATCAGTTTGAGGCGCGACTCGTACAGCTCGCCGACCGAATGCGAGCCGCGATCAAGCCAGTCGAACATGCCGAATGCGATCTGTGCTGACATCCCGGATTCTCCTCTTTCATGCGCACGCTCGCCGCGCATCTCCGAATCTTATGATTGACCACCCATTTGTCTTTGGCAGAGTGGAGAACACCACGGACCTGCCGAGACTCTCCATGCCATACACTCATGGGATACGCTCCTCAATAGGGGCACGGTCCGAATGAGGCCGTTCGCTTTGAAATCAGGACAGTACCGCCTCTCCGGGTTGCTTCTGGGTACGGTCGGTCGCCGCGTTCACCTGGGCGCCTGGCAGCGGTTTTTCCCTATCATTTGTTAGCGACAGGAGATGCAGCATTGGGTATATGCGTACTGATGAACCGCTCTTGTGACGCGCTACAAGTGCCTCTCGGTCAGCCGTCCACTTTATTCAGTGCCCCTGGACGGCATCGCTGTCACCGGGGCGCTCCGTTCGCGCGTGGCCCTGCTTTCTCCTGCCCATCCTCTATGACTGCACCTCACGGGAAATACCAGATAAGGACGCACCGACATGGGTGACCAAGACAAATTTGAGCGGGTCCTGGTGTCGCTCCACGACGCCACACTCGACGAGACGCTGTGGCCGGCCACCTCAGCCCTGATCGATGAAGCCTGCGGCATGCAGGGCAATGCCTTGGTGCTCGGCACAGGCCCACAGGCCGACCTCCAGGTTCTCTCCGCGGGGTTCTATTACCGGGGGGAGCGGTGCCCAAGCCTGGAGCGCGAATATCTCGAAGTCTACCATCCTATCGACGAACGGGTGCCGCGACTCCGGCGACTGCCCGACAGTCGGCTGGTGCATGTCACCGAGCTGTACACGGCCGAGGAGTTACAGACCTCGCCCACCTACAACGAGGCTATGCTTCGGCTCAACGCCCAGGATGGCCTGAACGTGCGCTTGGCCGAGCCGGACGGCTCCCACATCTCCTGGGTCACGGCCGACCCCGTCTCCCAGAACGGTTGGGAGTCCTCACAGCTCACTATGGTCAAAGCATTACTGCCCCACATTCGACAATTTGTGCGGGTGCGGCGGGCGCTGGCCAAAGCCGAGGCCCCGATCGCATCCCTGACCGCCCTGCTCGACAGGACGCAGATCGGCATCATTC
Organism: Candidatus Binatota bacterium; assembly: GCA_011523315.1. GTDB lineage: Bacteria > Desulfobacterota > Binatia > Bin18 > Bin18 > JAAXHF01. Next base: position 2,304 of record WTHE01000395.1, on the reverse strand, counting down.
ATCTGGATCAGTACGGGCGGATTGTGGAGGTGAATGACCGTGCCCGCGCCATCCTGCGGCAGGGCGACGGGCTGTCGGACCAGGGTGGGGTGCTGTCCGTCCATGTGCCGGCGGACCAGGACCGCCTGGCACAGTTGATAGCCGGCGCGCTGCCGACCTCCGGCACCCCGACCGTCAGTGGGTCGATGGCGCTCCGGCGCACCTCCGCGTGGCCGCCGTTCGTGGTGCATGTCAAACCGGTGGGGAGCCGGCACATGGACTTTGGGGCACGGCGGGTGGCGGCCCAGGTGCTGCTGGTCGAGCCGGGGCACGCGCCCCGCATTGACCCCACCCTGTTGGAGGCCGCGCTGGGGCTGACGCCGTTGGAGAGTCGGGTCGCGGCCTGGGTGACCGAAGGGATGACAGTGCGCGAGATTGCCAAGGCGACGGGGTATACGGAGCGCGCCGTCCGGTGGCACCTGTATCGAGCCTGCCATAAGCATGGCCTCTCCGGGCAGGTGGACTTGGTGCGGTTGGTGCTCTCGGTGACCGCCCTCGTCTGAGCGCCCGGCAGCGTGCATCTTCCTGTCATTTGACAGCGACACGGGCTCTAGCTGTGTGCTAGGGAGTCCTCCCGAGTGTCGGTCACTCCACCATTCTCACCGACACCGTGCCGCCCCACCGACCGCTCAGCCGAGGATACGGAGAGGTGGCGGGAAGAGGAGGAGCCTCGTGTGTCGGACTATCCTGTGGGGCAGGGCAATCGGACGCCCTGCATTCCTCGTACGGAGTGAAACACTTTCCCCATCCCCCTGTCGGCTGCGTCGGGCCGTCTCGGTGGTCAGTGCCCTTGTCGTGCTGCTGTGCTGGGGCGGGGGTGTGGCCCACGCCGCTGCCCCCACGGCGTTGGACAACACCATCTACCCAGGCCGGAACGGACCCTACACCTTCCACCCCTTCGACTTCCCCTACTCCGACGAGGACGGCGACCCGCTGGTGAGTGTCAAGATCACCACACTCCCTCCCACGGACAAGGGCATCCTGGCGCTGGACGACACGGTCCTCACCGCCAGTGCCCTGCCCCAAACCGTCACCACGGCCGCATTAGACGCGGAGCAACTCACGTACACCCCGCCCGGAGGCCAAGGCGGGGAGCCCTTTGCCACCTTCATGTTCACAGTGAACGACGGCACGGCCGACAGTGAGGCCGCCGCCACCTTGACCATCTCCATCTCCACCACCAACACCGCGCCTGAGGCGACGAACAGCACGGTCCACGTGACCCGGAACAAGACCTACACCTTCACGGCGGAGGACTTCCGCTACTCCGACGCGGACTTCGACCCGCTGGTGAGCGTCAAGCTCACCTCGTTGCCGGAAACGGACAAGGGCACCTTGAAGGTCAACGGCACGGCTATTACCGACAGCGACTTGCCCCAGACCGTCACCAAGGCTGCATTAGATGCCGGCCGCCTCACCTACACTCCGCCCACTAACCAAGGCGGGGCGGCCTTTGCCACCTTCATGTTCAAAGTGAACGACGGCTTAGAAATGGGGGACAGTGCGGCCGCCTATACCCTGACGCTCGACGTGGCCCTCCGGGCCACCTTCACCTGGGACGCACAGGCCACGTGGCAGTTGCCGGCCTTCCCGGTCACCATCACCTTCTCCGAGGCGGTTACGGGGTTCACCCTGGAGGATATTTTGGGGGCCATCGGCACCACGGTGACCGACTTGCGGGTGGGCTCGGCCACGACCTATACGGTGGTGGTGACGCCCCCGGCGGGGGCGGATAGTCTGGACTTGTTCATCCCGGAGAATGCGGTCACGGCCGTCAGTGGCGGGGCCGGGGCCGGGAATCCCACGTTCCTCGTCAGCATCCAGGTGATCCTGGACCCGCCCCCTCTACCCCCTCTGCCGGCCGTGACCGGTACCGAATGTCAGGCCCTGGTGGCGCTGTATAACGCGACCGGCGGGGCGAACTGGGTGACCAAGACGGGCTGGACGGCGACCGACACGAACTGTAATAGCGCTGATCTGAGCACCTGGCACGGTATCCTCACGAATAGTGCCGGGCAGGTCACCCACCTAGACCTCAGAGACAACAACCTGGTCGGCACCCTCCCGCCGGAGTTGGGCAACTTGCGCCACCTCACTCAGATGTATCTCGGCCACGGCACCAGCAGCACCATGCCCAACAACCTGAGCGGGCCGATTCCCCCCGAGTTGGGCAACTTGCGCAATCTCACTCACCTGCACCTCCAGGGCAACAACCTGAGCGGAGCGATTCCCCCCCAATTGGGGCAGTTGTCCAGCCTCGTGCAG
>WTHE01000196.1 GCA_011523315.1 Candidatus Binatota bacterium | reverse complement strand
CACATGGGCGGCGGACCAGGCTGGGATGCACCCGGCCGACTTGACTCGGGCACTGCTGCGGGCCGCGCTGGTGGCTCCGATGTCTGAGCAGAGTCGCACAAACTTTCTGGGGGCCAACGTCGCCCGGGTGTACGGGCTGTCCTGAGCCGGACAGGCCGGGCACGGGCGAGACCGGACATGACGATGGTGCAGGCGCTGGCAGGCTTTCGAGTTCTCGATCTGTCCCGGATTCTGGCCGGCCCGCTGTGTGGCATGGTCCTGGGCGACCTGGGTGCCGAGGTCATCAAGGTCGAACGGCCGGGCAGCGGGGACGATACGCGAGCCTGGGGGCCGCCGTTCGCGGGCGGCGAGAGCGCCTATTATCTGTGTGCCAACCGCAATAAAAAGAGCCTGACCGTCAACCTCAAATCGTCCCAGGGCCAGGAGCTGATCCGCCGGCTGGCGACCCTCAGCGACGTGCTGATCGAGAACTACAAGGTCGGCGAGCTTGACCGGCTGGGCATCGGCTACGCCCAGCTGAGCAGGCTCAATCCGGGGCTGGTGTTCTGTTCGATCACCGGCTACGGCCAGACCGGACCGGACAAGGAGCTGCCCGGCTACGATTTCATTATCCAGGGCCGGGGTGGGGTGATGAGTATTACCGGTGAGCCCGACGGTGAGCCGATGAAGGTCGGGGTGGCGATCGCTGACGTGACGGCTGGCCTGTACGCGGCCAACGCCATTCAGGCTGCGCTGCTGGCCCGCTCGCGGACCGGTCAGGGCCAGGCGATTGATATTGCGCTGCTGGATACGCAGGTGACCTGGCTGGCCAATGTGGCCAGCAATTACCTGGTCTCCGGCCAGCGACCGGGCCGGTTCGGAAACGGCCATCCGACAATCGTTCCCTACCAGTCCTTCCACTCCCGGGACGGTATCTTCTGTCTGGCCGTGGGCAATGACGGACAGTGGCGCAAACTGTGTGGCCTGCTGGGGACCGGGTGGGCCGACGACGCGCGCTTTGCGACCAATCCGGCCCGAGTCGAACACCGGGACGTTCTGATTCCGCTGTTGCAGGACGCCTTTGCGGGCCGGGATACCGACTCCTGGCTGGCCGCGCTGCGTGAGGCCGGCATTCCGTGCGGGCCGGTGCAGGCCATAGACGAGGTGTTTGGCGATCCGCAGGTGGTTGCCCGGGACATGGTCTGGGACGCCCCGCATCCGAGTGCGGGTCAGGTCCGGCTGGCCGCCTCGCCGCTCAAGCTGTCGGCCACGCCGGTCGCCTACCGCCTACCACCACCGCTGCTGGGAGAGCATACTGAAGAAATCCTGACCGAACTGCTGGGCTATTCGTCGCCCGAGGTCGAGCGGCTGCGGGCTGACGGGGTGGTGTGAGGGGCTCAGTGTGACACCCGCTCCCGGGACTTGTCGATATAACGCTGAATCATCATCCGCATGGTCTCGGCCGGCTGAATGCCGATCAGCGGAAACTCGCCCAGCATGAAGGTCGGATAGCCGACAACGCCAAAGGTCGTCGCCTCGGCCTCGGTGTCTTTGACCCGCTGGGTGAAGGTTCCGGCCCGCAGGGCGTGCTCAAATTCTCCGCTGGGAAGCCCCAGGTCTTCGACCAGTTCCAGCAGGATGGTCCGCTCGCCAATATCCCGACCCGCCTCGTAGATGGCGCTGAACAGGCTCTGGTGATAGGCGGCAAACCTGCCCCGCTCCCGGGCGAACTCGGCGCCTTCGAGGGCGGCGGCCGAGTCGAGCCAGCGCTCCGGCACCCGTAGCTCGACCCCGGTCTCGCGGGCTACCCGGAAAATTTTGCCCCTGGCCTCGTCGCCGATCATCTCGCCGTTTTTCCAGCCGTCGTGGCGACGCGCAATCTGGACGCCCTTCCACACCAGCTCAATATCGAGCTGGCCGTCGAGCTGTTCCATGACCTTTTTGGCCACATAACACAGAGATGAAGCGAAGTCGTAATAGACGGGGATGATGACCTTGGACATGGGAGCGCTCCTCGGGCTGACGGTCGCACACTAGCGTCTGACGCATTGCACGGGCAAGAGCGGTGTTCTACACTGGCCGCCAGCAATCAACCGACAAGGAGGGCGGTATGGGACAGCTGGAAGTCCTCAACCCCACGGCTGAGGCGCGCACCACAGAGCTTCCGCTGGCGCGCCGGACGGCCGATCTGACAGGCAAGAGCATCGGGTTTCTCAACAACCGGAAGGGCAACGCCGGTTTTCTGCTCGAAAAAGTCGAG
>WTHE01000032.1 GCA_011523315.1 Candidatus Binatota bacterium | reverse complement strand
TCGTTCCTGGGCGTGCCCGGCTCGGGCACGGACTTTGCGCTGCGCGAAGTCAACGAGTGGTTCGAGCTGCTCGCACTCTCCCAGCAGAAACCGCATCCCATTCTGGTCGATCTCATCGTCTGGCTCAAGGCCAACGCGCCCGACACCACGCGTCTGACGCTGGTCCACGGCGCCTATCGGACCGGCAACCTGTTGATCGACAGGGACGCGGTCTCGGCAGTTCTGGACTGGGAGCTGGAAGTCATCGGAGACCCGATGTACGACGTGGCCTATGTCTTGACTGACCTGAACCGCGAGGGCAGCCCCTTACTGTCTCATCTTGTCGAGCGGGACGCCTTTTTCCGGGACTATGAGCGAGCGACCGGCATAGCCATCGACGAAGCAGCCTGCCGTTATTACGGCATGCTGTATCAACTGCGCTCGGCCGCGTTCTGGATGAGTGCGGCGGGGCTGTACGCCACGGGCCAGAGCGACGACATCCGCCTCGCCCGCACCGCCTGGTCGGTGCCGGTTGTCCTCGAAGGCGCGGCCCGGGCGCTGGGGTATTAGGAAGGATAAGGAGAAGACTATGACAACACAGGTAGCCCTGATCGTTGGCGGCGGCCCGGGAATAAGTGCGAGTTGTGCCAGACTCTTTTCCCGCGAGGGCATGCACGTCGCGGTCGCCGCACGGACCCCGGATAAACCCGCGCTCAAGAAACTGGAGAGCGAGCATGGCGTGCGTTGCTATGCGTGCGACGCGCGAGAACCCGATTCGGTGGTGGCACTGTTTCGAGCGGTCCAGGATGAGCTTGGACGGCCGACGCTTGTCGTGCACAACATCGACGGAAGAACCCCGACCATTTTCCGCAAAGACCTCACGCAAGCCGACCCGGGCCTGGCGCTCGACACCCTGCTGAACTCCACCTACAGCGCCTTTCTGGTCGGCCAACAGGCGGCAAAGAGTATGCTCGCCAGCCCTCCCGGTGCCGACGGCCACCGGGGCACCATCATCTTCACCAATGCCAGCGCGGCATTTAAGGGCTTCCCCAGGAGTGGCGCGTTTGCGATGGCCAGTCACGGGAAATCGGGGCTGGCGCAGAGTATGGCCAGAGAACTCATGCCGCAGGGCATCCATGTTGCCCACGTTCCGATTGACGCGGCAATCGGCTGGACCCAGGACGACGGAACCCGCTGGCACCGTCTGGCCGGGACGACGGTGGATGACAACATGGCGGACCCGGACCGCATTGCCGAGACCTACCTGCACCTCCACCGCCAACACCGCTCAACCTGGGCCTTCGAGGTCGTCCTGCGGCCGTGGCTCGAAACGTGGTGAAGCAGACCCCCGCTACGCCGCAGAGACGCGAGTCCGGCGTTGATTTCCGGCCGGGCATATGGTTGTCTCAGCCCACGGCAAATACCAGCCCAGGAACCGTCCCGCACAGGAGAGATCGGAGATGAAACTCGACACCCTGATGACGGCCAGCTCGTTGCACGAGGCCATGGCCATTGCCCGCTATGCCGAAGAGGTCGGCTTTGACGCGGCCTGGAGCATGGAGAATACCCACGATCCGTTTCTGCCCCTGGCCGTGGCCGCCACCAGCACCAGCCGGCTCGGGCTGGGCACGGCCATCGCCCTGTCCTTTCCCCGCAGCCCCATGTCGCTGGCCTATACCGCCTGGGATTTGCAGAAATCCTCGGGCGGCCGTTTCGTGCTGGGCCTGGGTACCCAGGTCAAGGGTCACAACCAGCGCCGCTACAGCGTGCCGTGGCAGTCTCCGGGTCCGAAGCTGCGCGAAATCGTTCAAGCCCTGCGGGCGATTTGGGACTGCTGGCAGAACGGCACCCCGCTGCGCTTCGAGGGCCAGTTTTTCAGTCACACGCTGATGACGCCGGCCTTCAGTCCGGGCAGGATCGACCACCCCCAGGTGCCAATCTATATCGCCGGGGTCAACCCCTATATGTGTCGCCTGGCCGGCGAGCTGTGCGACGGCTTTCACGCCCACCCCTTCCACTCGGCCCGCTTCCTGCGCGAGCGCGTCATTCCCCAGATTGCCGAGGGCGCGGCCAAAGCGGGGCGGAGTCGGGAAGACGTGTGTGTGTCCAGCTCGGCCTTCGTCATCATGGGCGACAGCCAGAAGGAAATCGACGCCATGCGTGAAAAGGTTCGCAGCCAGATCTCCTTCTACGCCTCAACCCGTACCTACAAGCCGGTGCTCGACGTGCACGGCTGGGGCGAGGTGTGTCTGGCGCTCAACAAAAAAGCCGCCCAGGGCGAGTGGCAGGCCATGGCCAGGGACATCACCGATGAGATGCTGGACGTGTATACGGTGACCGGCAGCCCGGAAGAAATCCCGGCCCTGCTCAAGGAGCGCTATCACGGCCTGCTCGACCGGCTGGCCTTCTACCACCCCGACCGGCCGGGGGTGAATGACAAACGCTGGCGAAATATTGTCGAAGCCTTTGCCGCGTGAGAGCCCCAAAAAAGGCAAAGGGCAAATGTCAAAGGGCAAATGTCAAAACTGAAGACTGAAGACATTTCTTTCACACAAGGAGTCTCCTATGCGCGCCTGGGAAATCAACCAAGAGTTCGGCATCGAACAGCTCCACTGCGTCGAGCGGCCCGACCCGCAGCCGGGTCCCCACCAGATCTGCATCCGGGTTAAAGCCACCTCGCTCAACTACCGGGATCTGATGACGGTCAAACACGGCGGGCTGCGCGGCCTCAAGCAGCCCCTGATTCCGCTGTCCGACGGCGCCGGGGAAGTCGTGGCAGTCGGCGAGGGGGTCAGCCGGGTTCAGACAGGCGACCGGGTGGCCGGCATCTTCTTTCAGTCCTGGTTGTCGGGCGGCCCCAAAGCGTCTCACGGCCAGTCGGCCCTGGGCGGGGCGCTGGACGGCATGTGGGCCGAGTACGTGGTCCTGGACGAGGACGGTGTGGTCCGCATCCCCGACTATATGTCGTATGAAGACGCGGCCAGCCTGCCCTGCGCGGCGGTCACCGCCTGGCAGGATCTGGTGACGGTCGGCCGGATGAAGGCCGGCGATACGGTCCTGGTGATGGGCACCGGCGGGGTGTCGATCTTTGCCCTGCAGTTCGCCAAGGCGGCCGGCGCCCAGGTCATCATCACCTCCAGCAGTGACGAAAAACTGGAACGCGCCAAACAGCTGGGCGCCGATCATCTGATCAACTACAAGACCACCCCCGACTGGGGCAGAGCCGCCCTGGATATCACCGACGGGGTGGGGGTCGATCATGTGGTCGAGGTCGGCGGGGCCGGCACTCTGGGCCAGTCGTTTCAGGCTACCCGGGTGGGCGGTTTTATCGGCTTGATTGGCGTTCTGTCAGGCTTTGCCGGCGAAACCAACCCGATGCCGATCCTGCAAAAGAGCATACAGTTGCAGGGCATCTATGTGGGCTCGCGGGACATGTTTGAGGACATGAACGCGGCCATGACCATCAACCACACCCAGCCGGTTATCGACCAGGTGTTTCCCTTTGAGCACGCCCAGGACGCCCTGCGGTGTATGGAAAGCGCGGTCCACTTCGGCAAGATTGTGGTGAGCGGCTAGGCGGGACGCCATGAGCGAGCAGCAAGCACAGCGCCGGGCGCTGAGCGGCATACGCATCCTGGACTTTACCTGGGTGGTGGCCGGGCCGGTGGCGACCCGGATTCTGGCCGATCAGGGCGCTGAGGTGATCAAGATCGAGCGGCGCGACTCGCTCGACCTCGGTACCCGCCGGGGCGGCTTTACCGGCAACCTGTTCCGCGGCAAACACAGCACCGTCGTCAATATGGCCGACCCGCGCGGGGTGGAGATTGCCCGCCAGCTGGTGGCGGTCTCGGACGTGGTGATCGATAACTTCAGCGCTCGGGTGATGCGCAACTGGGGCATGGACTACGACAGCCTCGTCCAGATCAAGCCCGACATCATTGCCGTCAGCATGTCGGGCTTTGGCCACACCGGGCCGCACAAGGATTACGTCAGCTACGGCCCGACCCTCCAGGCCCTGTCCGGCTATACCCTGCTGATGCGCCACGCCGGCAAGGAGCCGGCCGGCTGGGGCTATTCCTACGCCGACATGTCGGGCGGCTACAGCGGCGCCCTGGCCGTGCTGATGGCCCTGTGGCACCGCCGCCGCACGGGTCAGGGGCAGTTCGTCGATCTGTCACAGTTTGAGACGATCTCCAGCATTGTCGGGCCGGCTCTGCTCGACAGTGCGGCCAACGGAACGGTTCTCGGCCCACCGGGCAACCGTTCTCAGGAGGCTCCGGCCGCGCCGCACGGCGTTTATCGCTGCCGGGGCGACGACCGCTGGTGCGCGATCACCGTGTTTACCGAAGACGAGTGGCAGGCGCTGTGCCGGGTGCTGGGCAACCCGGCCTGGACCCGCCAGGAACGCTTCGCCAGCCTCGACGCGCGTCTCACCAACCAGGACGAGCTGGACCGCCATATTGAAGCCTGGACCCGCCAGCACACGCCCCACGAGGTCATGACTGTGCTCCAGCAGGCCGGCGTCCCGGCCGGGGTGGTGGCCAACGCTGAAGACCTGGACCGCGACCCCCAGCTCCGCGCCCGGGGCTACTGGGCGCAGGTGGACAGCCCGGACGAGGGTCGGGCCGTGCTGGACGGCACGCCGATCAAGCTGTCGGCCACGCCCGGCGGGGTTCGCGCCCCGGGGCCGCTGCTGGGCGAGCACACCGATGCGGTCTTGGGCCGCATCCTGGGCTACTCGGCAGAGCGCATCGCCCAGCTCAAAGCCGCCCGCGTCGTGGCCTCGCAGGCCGAGATTGCGGCGGAACGTGGCTGACTGGAGTATGCTGGACAGATCGGACAGCGTGCCTTAGAGAATTTTTTCCATCAAGTCAGGAGGTAACTATGCCAAGCGAAAAGAAGCCTGCGCCTAACCCAGCCTCGCGTACCGCGCCCTTCTCTGCGGAGAGGATAGAGAGGTCACTCACACATACTAACCCAGATCCGACCACCAAGCCGCCTGTAGCCAGCAGAGTCGATCCATCGCAACCAGAAAGCGCCAAGGGAGCGAACAGCAACGCCACGGCCAATACCGGCACTGCTGCAAATACCTCCAACGATTCGTAACAGCGGACGGATTTCTCCAAGACAATCTCAATCGTGAAATTTCCTTTCGGCGATGTTGTTGTCCTTCTGCTCTACTTGCTGCCTGGCTTCCTCGCTATGCAGCTGTATAGAGCGAGATATCCAGGCAAGCGTCTGTCCCAGTTTGAGTCGATTGTGTGGAGTATTCTGCATAGCCTCTTCATCCATTTCGCTATCAGAGGTGTTACATACTTCCTTGGCTGCGAGGACTTGGTGAGCCTGGATCCGAAAGCGCACTCGGAAATCCCGACCATGACAATCGGAGTTCTGATCCTTGGAGGGTTTGTTTGGGGCGGTGTTCTCGTCGCCCAATATCGGCTTCGCGCCCTTGTTCCCTTCTTACAGAGTCCCGCCCCCCGAGCTATCTGGCCTGTGGTTGCCACCGCTCCCGAGGAGGAGCTGTGGACAGTCGCTCGCACAAAGCAAGGTGTACTCTACCTTGGTTGGGTAAAAAAATACTCCTTCGATCCGGCGGTCGAAGATCATGATTTCCTCCTGTGTCCGGCCTATCTGGCGGACGATGATCTCAATGTCAAACGAGATTTGAGCGTCGGCGGCGTGTATTTGAACACTCGGGATATCGAGTCGATAGAAATGACCCCAGGCAATCCGAGCTAAGGAGAAGTGTATGCCTTTTGCCAGCATTAACGGAATTGAGCTGTACTACGAGGTCCACGGTCAGGGCCCGGCCCTGGTCTTTGCCCACGGCGGGGGCGGTAGCCATCTGAGCTGGTGGCAGCAGGTGCCGGCCTTCTCCGACTCCTTCAGTGTCATTACCTTTGACCACCGGAGTTTCGGACTGTCGCGGGATGTCCCGGACGGTCCCGGTCCCACCGCCTTCGTGCAGGATCTGGTTGCCCTGCTCGATCATCTTGAGGTGGAAAAAGCCGTGCTGGCCGGCCAGTCGATGGGTGGCTGGACGGTGTGCGGATTTGCCGCCGCCCACCCCCAGCGGACCAACGGCCTGATCCTGTGCGACACCCTGGGCGGGATCGAAACCGACCAGACCGCCCAGGCCCAGGCCGGGATTCGAGAACGCTCGCGCGGCAGCTTGGCCGAGCTGCTGAAGAACGCCTATTCGCCGACGTTTCCCCAGCGCGAGCCGGTGCTGACCTTCCTGTACCAGCAGATTGTGGCCCTCAACATGCACGTCGCGCCCAATCTGGGCACGGCCCTGTTCAGCCTCAAGGCCGATCCCCGGCCGATTGTCGCACACCGGATTCCGACCCTGCTGATCGTTGGCGAGGAAGATATCCTGACCCCGCCACCGGCCATGCAGAGCGTGGTCGCCCAGCTGCCGCACGCCCGGTTCATCACCGTCCCCGGCTGCGGCCACTCGGTGTATTTTGAGCGGGCCGACGAGTTCAACCGTCTCGTCGGCGGCTTTCTGCGCGAGCAGGTGTCAGCCTAGAGATCGGGCTGGAAGGCTGGCCTCAGTCTTCAAAGAGGAAACGTGTCAACAGGTTCATGTGGTTGGAGGACTCGTTTCCTCTTCATAGTAGCGCGCCTCAATCTCGTTGCCCTCGGGATCGTGAAAATAGATTGAGGTGGCATTCCCCCGCGCTCCCCAGCGGGGCAGCGGGCCTTCAATCGGAATGCGCCGGGCCGCCACCCGGGCGCGCAGCCCCTCCCAGTCGGCCCTGTCCAGGGTCAGACAGAAATGGCCCAGGTTGGGCCGGCCGCGGTCCTGAAGCTCGGCCCCCTGCCACATGGCCTTGGGAGCCAGATCGATAATTGTGCCGGCGTTCAGCCGGACCGAGGGAAACGGCACTTGGCCCTGCCGAAAGGCGTCCAGGCGCTCGGGCGCCAGCTCGACCACCTCGGTATAAAACCGCACCAGGGCTTCGACATCTTCTGCATTCAGCACGATATGATCCAGAACGCCTTGCATGGCCTGCCTCCAAGAACGGGGGGTGTGTCTGTCTTAGCCGAGGACGGGTCGGTCGCGCAACACCGACTTGACCCCGCCGAGAGGCGTCGGCTAGATTGGCCCCGTTCTCAAGCCCACACCAGTGCTAAGGAGACTCCGATGAAAATTATCACTATCCCCGTTTTGTCCGACAATTACGCCTATCTCGTCATTGACGAAGCCACGAACGAGGCCGGCGTGGTCGATCCCTCGGAAGCCGGGCCGGTGGCCGACGCGGTCAAGCGCGAGGGGGTGAACTTCACCACCATCATCAACACCCACCACCACTGGGATCATGTCGGCGGCAACAAGGAGCTGGTCCAGGAATATCCCGACCTGCGGGTCTACGGCCACAAACGCGACGAGACCCGCACGCCGTGCATCAGTCACATGGTGGACGAGGGCGACACGGTCAGCATCGGCAATCTGGAGGGCCGGTTTTTGTTCATCCCGTGCCATACCAGCGGGCATGTGGCCGTCCATTTTGCGGCCGAAAAGGTGGCTTTTACCGGCGATACGCTGTTCGTCGCCGGCTGCGGGCGGCTGTTCGAGGGCACGGCCGCAGACATGCACAACAACATGCTCAAGCTGAGCGCCCTGCCCGAGGACACCCGCATCTACCCCGGTCATGAGTACACGATCAAAAACCTGGAGTTTGCCCTGACCCTGGAGCCGAACAACGCCGCCGTCCAGGCCAAGCTGAGCTGGGCTCAGGAGACCCGGGCCAAGAATCAGCCGACCATTCCGTCAACCGTGGCCGAGGAAAAGACGATCAATCCGTTTATCCGGGTGGACAGTCAGGAGCTGCGGGCCACTATCAAAAAGCAGTTTCCCAGCCTGCGACTCGACGACGTGACCGTGCTGGAACGGACCCGCTACCTCAAGGACAATTTCTGAATGGGCCGGCGCTGGCAATGTGGCTCATCCTCTCAGCCTGATCCACAGGTCAGGGTGAATCACGTTTTTTTGCTCTTGGCCGGGTGTGTGCTGCTGTCGGCATGCAGCGCCTGGGACGGCATGTGGGACCTCGTCATTGACCGTAGCGTCATTGAGCAGCAGCAGGCCGAGATCGAACGGCTCAAGGCCGAGACCGAACAGATCAAGGCCGAGACCGAGGCGCTGAGGCAGCAGGCCCGGCAGGCCGAAAAGGAACGCGAGGACTGCAACACCGCCTTCTACACGTTTGAGGAGGCGCGCAAAGCCGCGGACGGCGACGCGGCCATCGCCACATACCGGGAGGGCCTGGCCCTGTGTCCGACCGACGACGTGGCCCACAACGAACTCGGCGAACTCTACCTGCGCCTGGGCCGCCGGGACGAAGCCATCCTCGCCTTTGAGGAGGCGGTGCGGCTCAACGCCAACTTCGTGCGCGCCCAGCGCAACCTGCAAGACGCCCAGCAGCTCATCCAGGAAGACGAGCTGTAAGACCGAAAATTTTTTGCCCTGGTCTGCCGAGCGGGGTGTGACGCAGGATTTGTGCTAAGGAGCGAACTATGGAGAGTCAGACCATCGAACTTGGTGCCGCCACCCTGGCCGCGTTACAGGCGTTGGTCCCGCCGGTGGGCATGACCCCCCTGGCCTGGGTCGCCTTGGGGGTCGGCCTGGGACAGCTGGTGCTGCTCGGCGTCGGGCTGGGGCTGATGTACCGGAGCAATACGAGCCGTGAGCAACAAACCCAGGCGTTAGCCCTGGCTGCTGCGCAACGCCACGAAGAGACCATGCTGGCCTTAAAGGCTCTCATCGAACGGACTGCCCCGGCCCGCGCGGACTAGGTCGCCGCCGGATTCAGACCAAGAACCTACAGAACAGTGTTTCCCCCGTGAAAGCAAAAAAATTTTTGCGCATGGCGATGGGTATGGCCCTGCGCAAAGGGGACCTCGATACGCTCAATTTCGTCAACGGCCGGACGGCCGCCCGTCGCGCAGACGGATTTTTTGCCGACCGGAGGCGCTATTGGGTTGAGCCGCACGCCTGGACGGAGATGGTCACCACTGATCCCGTCTTGGCGACAGCCTGTTTTGAGTAAAACCGGCAGCATGGGACGGCGCCTCATCTGTATGGATTGCAAAAGTGCCCGGAATTTGCGAGTTCAATTTCTATACTGAGAGAGGAGGATGTACCGTATGGCACTGACATTGGAGGAAGCGAACCGTATTGTTGCCGGGGCCATCGCCAAGGCGCAAGAACTGAACATCAAGATCAGCGTCGCCGTGTGTGACGCTGGGGGACGCCTCATGGCGTTCAACCGTATGGACGACGCCCTGTGGGCCGGCGTCTACGGCTCTCAGGGGAAGGCCGTCGCTTCAGCCGGCTTTGCCCGCCCGAGTGGAGCACTTCAACAGATGGCCGACAGCCCGATTGTCCGCGGCATTGTTGCCGCCGAAGGGGGTCATATGATCGCCAGCCAGGGGGGCGTTGCGCTCATGCGCGATGGGGTCCTTGAAGGCGGGTGCGGGGTTGGTGGAGGGACGGGTCAGCAGGACGAGGAGTGTGCTCAGGCCGGGGCAGACCTGCTCTAGCCTGGCCCGAGGTTTCCCTCATGACACGTTGTAAAAAGGTTCCCCCGGATTGAGCCTCCTGCACAAGCAGACCGGCCAGAGTAAAACTGAGGGAGGAAGGAATGGCCTCCCTCCCTTCACAGCCTCGCCCGCCCCAGCCCTACGGCGCGAACATCTCGCCTAGGACGGTCAGGACTGCTCGGGCAGTCCTGTCGCTGATTTTGCCCAGGTGACGGACGAAGCGCGTTTTGTCAACCGTGCGTATCTGATCCAGGACGACCTGACCGCTTTTTCTCTGAAAACGGAACGGAATGCGGGTGGGGTAGGAACGACCTTTTGTGGTCAGCGGAGCAACGATGACAGTGCCGACATGCCGATTCATCTCATCGGGCGATATGACGACACATGGACGCGTTTTCTGAATCTCATGCCCTTGGGTCGGGTCGAGCCGTACCAAGTACACCTCGAAACGGGCCACTACCATTCCCACTCCGTGGTGTCCCACTCGGTAGCTGACACCGCTTCTTCATCAAGAAGGGTATCGTCTCCGTGGTCGTGCATGAGACGAAAGGCATCGTCCCAACCGCTCCGGGGCTGGACAGTCGGACGAATAATCAAGTGATCGTCCCGGAGTTCGAGTTCGACCGTGTCCCGGAGTTGGCACTGTTCCAGAAACGCTTTCGGGATACGGATGCCACGCGAATTCCCAATTTGAACGAGAGCGGTTTTCACCGGAAACCTCCGTTTTGCTGAAGTGCCTACAATGTAATTACGAGAGAGGATGAGCCATGTCAACCGTTGCGCGTCACTGACCGACGGGCTACCAAGCGCCGGCCAGCCCCGATTCTCTCATCGGGCGATATCACGATACACGGGCGCGTTTCCTGAACCTCGTGCCTCGGTCAGTCCAGGCCTGATACAGTTCTTCAGCATCAAGCGGCCGCCTGCTTGCGGCGTTCTTGCGCCAAGTCGTAACTCCCTTGCATTCGCATCCAATGCTCGGCGTCACTCCATCCAATACGCTCCAAGGCCAGCGCCATTGCCGGCGAGACCCCTGCGTGTCCATTCAGCAGCCGCGATAGCGTATGCCTAGCCACGCCAAGCCGTTCGGCACATTCCGTCACCGTCCAGCCTTCCGCTTCCATACTGTCGCGGAGCAGTGCTCCAGGGTGCGATGGATTACACATGGCCATGATTTGGGCCTCCTAGTGGTAGTCAATTAAGTCAATGTCTACCGCCTCGCCATTCTCGAAACGAAAGACAATTCGCCAGTATAGTGTCGTGTGCCGTGTCACGATACAAGCCGGATAGAGGATGAGCAAACAGATACCATCATGCCAGAGCCGCCGCAGCCGAACTTGACACCCCTCGCCCGAATAGGCCA
>WTHE01000216.1 GCA_011523315.1 Candidatus Binatota bacterium | reverse complement strand
GGACCTGGGCCGGCCGGATGCGCTGCATGCAGCGCATCCGGCCGGCCCAGGTCCTTGAGGTTATTGAGCGGGTTCTCGGCAGCTGATAGCTGATAGCGGTACATGACGCCACCGCCGAATATTCTCGTCCTGCTGATCGACTGCCTGCGGGCCGATGCCCTCTTCGGCCAGGGACGTGGTTGCCACACTCCCACTCTGGATCGGCTGGTCGGCTCGGGAGTCAGCTGTACCCAGGCTGTCGCCTCGGCCTCTTCGACCACACCGTGTGTGGCCAGTCTGCTGACCGGCACGTATTCCTTTGTCCACGGCATCCGCTCCATCTTCGGGCTCAAGCTGAGCCCCCAGGTGTCGTCCCTGGTCGAGGTCTTCAGGGCTCACGGCTACCACACCTACGCCGAGGTCAGCGGGCCGCTGTTTCCCGAAACCCGGCTTGACCGGGGTTTTGACACCTATCACTTCCGCGATGGCCCGGCCTATCTGTCGACCGACTGGGGAACGGACTTTCGCCACCGCCTGCAGACCGCCTACCACCAGCCGTGGTTCGGGTTTCTGCACCTGTGGGAACTCCACCACCACCGGCATATTCTGCCCCGGTTCCGCAGTCGGGCCTACGGTCGCAACCGCTATGAGCGGGCGCTGTCGTGTCTGGATGACCAGTTGGCTTCAGTGATCGATCTCCTGCCGCCCAATACCCTTGTCGTCGTCCACGGCGACCACGGCGAGAAGCTGGTCAAGACCGACCTCGGCTACCGGACCTACCGCCTGCTGCGCGACGTCTTCGGCGCGTCCATCGCCAAGCGCGAGGGACACGAGATGGACGTGTATGAAGACCTGATTCGTGTGCCGCTGGTGTTCTCCTTCCTCGGTCCTGCGGCCCACCCCCAGCTCCCCGCCGGGCAGACCGTCACCCAGCCGGTGCGCCAGATTGATGTGCTGCCGACCCTGCTCGAACTGGCCGGGCTGACGCCGCCGGACGCTATCCACGGCCGCAGCCTGGTTCCGGCCCTGGCCACAGACACGCCGCTCGGGCTCGAAGCCTACCTTGAAGCCTTCCTGCGCATCCACTCCGACCCGCGCGACCGCCGGGTCGGCTGGCGGACGGCGGAGTGGAAATATATCTATGCGCCGGAAAATCCCGAGCTGCCCGAAGAACTGTATCAGCTGACGGCCGACCCGGGCGAACGACACAACCTGATTGAGACCCAGCCCGAGGTTGGGCGCAGACTCCGCCAACAGATCGAACGCCTGCAAAACGGCCCGCTGGCCGCCAATCCGGGCCAGCACATGAGCGCCGACGAACGGCGCGCCCTGGAGAAGCGCATGGCGGATCTGGGCTATCTGTCGTAAGATCGGCGTGTGTCGCCCGGAGTAGCCTAGCGTGGCAGCCCCTCCCCTCTCCCCCGTCTTTTGTGTTGCCGACAGGCCGGACCTGAGCCAGCGCCTGCCAATCGCCCCGCAGGACTGGGGCTCGAGCCATCTCCTGAAACAGGACAACGACACGACCGTCAGCCTGGTGTCCCTGCCGCTTGGCGCGGTGGTAACCAAGCGGCACCGCTTACAGCGCTGGGGCCGGATCGGCGAGGCGCTCCTGCACGGCTCGCCGGCCCAACGGTCCTGGCGGGGCGCAAAGCTGCTCCAGGAGCACGGATTCTGTGTGCCACGCCCCCTGGCCGTGCTGGAGCGACGCCAGGCCGGGCTCGTCCGGGAGAGCGTGTATGTCAGCCAGGGACTGGTCGACCAAGTCGGCCTGGACCGCTACTGGCGGGAACACCACGCCGGCTGGTCGGTCGCCCACCAGCGCCGCTTCCTGGCCGCCCTGGCCGACTTCCTGCGCCGCTTTCACGCCGCCGGCCTGTACGCCGGAGACATGAAAGACGCCAACCTGTTTGTCGAGACGCTCGCCGACGGGGACTGGCGTTTTTATCTGGTCGATCTCGACCGGGTGCGCCACTTTCCGCGCCTCAGCCTCCGGCGCCGGCTCAAGAATCTGGTCCAACTGGAGCGGACGCTCGGTCGTCGGCTTCGCCTGAGCCAGCGCGTCTTCTTCTTCTACCGCTACCTGGGCACCCCCCTACCCTCCTCTCAGGCTCGCCGGGCGCTGTTGCGCCGACTCGTCAGGCTGCGGGACAAGAAAGACAGAGAATACACCCGCCGACGGGCGCGCCGGCGCTCGGACGCGGACCGGCCGTCCGGCGCGGCGCTGGAGGCCGACCTCCAGCGGGCACCGATCTCGTGCTGTATTG
>WTHE01000699.1 GCA_011523315.1 Candidatus Binatota bacterium | reverse complement strand
GAAAACGGCGAGGCGCCCGCCCTGGCCTCTTCGGCCACCAGGTAATCGCGCGGCAGGGAGCGGACACCGGCCATGACGGCCAGCGCGCCCTGGGGTGCGGAGTAGAGATAGTACAGAGCCGGCAGCTTGCCCTCCACGCTCGGACCGGCCACCAGACGGACTTCCAGTAGAGCCCGCCACGACAGAAAGGGGCGTGGATCGCCGGAAAAGATATACAGCCGCTCGCTGTCCGGGGGACGGTAGTCGGCCAGTTCGGCCAGATTCTCCGGCTCTCCCCGGTCGAGCCGGGCGTGCACCAGCGACAGCCTGCGCAGAAAATCGTCCAAAGCCTTGAGTTCTTCCAGTCTGGCCTGCCGGGCTGTCGTTTCAGACGTGCGCAGACCAGCCACCTCGGTTCGGATCTCGTCCTGGCGCCGCCTGACGTGCTCAATATCAATCAGCATATCCATCCAAGACACGGGACCACACCTAGGGGCGATGTCCCTGTTGGCGGTCAAGCGCGCGGTATTGAATCGCTTCGGCGATGTGTGCCCCGCCGACGTGTTCCTCGCCCGCCAGGTCGGCAATCGTTCGGGCGACTTTGAGAATCCGGGTATACGCCCGAGCGCTCAGTCCGAGCCGGGCCATAGCGTTCTCAAGCAGCTGTTGACCGGCCCGGTCGGGTTGGCAGAACCGGCCGATGTCCTGGCTCGTCATGTGGGCGTTACAGAACACCCGTCGCCCGGAGAAGCGCGCGAGCTGGACCTGTCTGGCACGGTTTACCCGCGCCCGGAGCGTGGCCGAGTTTTCGGCCGTCTGCTCTTGGCTCAGCTCCTTGTACGGCACGGCCGGAACCTCGACCTGGATATCAATGCGATCCAGCAGCGGACCCGACACCTTGGCCCGGTAGCGCTGGATTTGCTGCGGCGTACAGCGACACTCGTGTTGGGCATCGCCCAGGAAGCCGCACGGGCACGGGTTCATGGCCGACACCAGCATGATATTCGCCGGGTAGGTGATCGAACCCGACGCCCGCGAGATGGTCACCCGCGCATCTTCCAGGGGTTGGCGCAGGACTTCCAACACGTTTTTACGAAATTCCGGCAGCTCGTCCAGAAACAACACCCCATGGTGAGCGAGCGATACCTCGCCCGGCTTGGGAACCGCGCCCCCGCCGATCAGGCCCGCGTCGGAGATCGTGTGGTGCGGCGAGCGAAACGGCCGCGTTGCCACCAGCGCTTGGCCGTCCAGCAGCCCGGCAACGCTGTGGACCTTGGTGGCGTCGATGGCCTCGGCCAGGGTCATATCGGGCAGGATTGTCGGCAGGCGGCGCGCCAGCATGGTTTTTCCGGCGCCGGGCGGCCCAATCAACAGCAGGTTATGCCCGCCGCTGGCGGCGACCTCAAAGGCGCGCTTGACATGATCCTGACCTTTGACATCGCGGAAATCCGTGTCATAGACTCCGTGAGCGGCAAACACGTCCTGAAGATTGACCGATTCCGCAACAAGCTCCTGCTGTTGGTTGAGAAACAAAAACGCCTCGCTGAGGCTTGGCACGCCAAACACTGCGACGCCATCCACCACCGCCGCCTCAGCCGCGTTTGCCTGGGGCACGAGCAGGCCCTTGAGACCCCTGTCTTTGGCCATCACCGCCAGGGGCAAAATCCCCTGCACCGGCTTCACCCGACCGTCCAGAGACAGCTCTCCGAACAGAACGTACTCGGCGAGGCGTTGTTTATCGAGGTAGCCGGCGGCGGCCAGGATGCCGAGCGCAATCGGCAGGTCGTAGGCCGAGCCTTCTTTCTTGATGTCGGCCGGGGCGAGGTTGACGGTTATTTTGCGGGCGGGAAACTCATAGCCGGAGTTTTTGATGGCCGAGCGGACACGGTCTTTGCTCTCGCGAACAGCGCCTTCGGGCAGGCCGACAGTGGTGAACTGGGGGAGGCCGAGTGCGACATCAACTTCAACTTCGACCAGCAGACCATCGATACCTACCAGGGCGCCTGACAGGACCGTTGCCAGCATCGGAATGCGGGCTCCCCTAGACCTTCGTGTATCCGTCCTTGGTTCGCTTCAGCCGACCCGTCTTTGTCATCTGGTACAGCTGGGTATAGACCGCAGCCGGCGACTTTTTGATCTTGGCCACTACGTCTTTGGCGGTGAACTGGTCGGGGAGGCCGGCAAGCACCTGTGTCCAGTTGAGCCGTTTCCGAGCCGGAGCTTTGGCCGCAGCCTTGGCGGTAGCTTTCGTCGAAGCCTGAGCAGTCTGATTGCCCACGACTTGCTTACAGATATCGGCCTCTTTGCGCAGCTCGTCTAATTCCCGCTCTTTTTTCGCAATCTCTTTTTCCAGGCCGGCCAGGATTTTGGCGGCCTGCTTCCTGAGACTTCCAACCCCTTCTGCCATAATTCTTTCCCCCTTATATCTAGTTTGTTACACAACGATCCAACTGAGTACTAAAAAGAAGAAGATATATCAATAGCGCATGAGAGCAAAAGCCGGGGCGCTCTATCCTCTCGACTGTCTTTCCGTTAAGTTCATCCAAGGAAAACACCGAGAATAGATATGACACTTATCAATATACGTCTGGACGCCGTGTGGGTGGTTTGTGTGATTCTTGTCGTCACCACGCTGCTCTGCTCTGGGTTTGCGGCTCAGGCGGACACGCTGTACTTGCGAGTCGGGGGCAATGTCGATTGGTCGGAGCAAACCCGCTTCAAGGACAAATCCTGTTTGGACGGCTCGCGCCTGGCCTTGTACGGCTGTGGAAAGGGCATTGACGGGTCGCCGCTGAGTACACTCGGCGATTTCGGCGCGACGGGCAGCTACGAACTCGGGGTCGGCTACAGAATACTCGCCCCCCTGCGGCTCGAAGCCATGTTTCAACACCGCCCGGACTTTTCTTTTGAGGGTCGCGCCAACTTCCTACAGACCACGGGCCGCCAGGCGGTCTCCGCAGACATGTCGGCCCTGTCCGGCATGCTGGCCGCGTATGTGGACCTACCGCGTTTGGGCCTGCCGAAACTCGGGCCGTTCAGCCCGTTCATCGGCGGCGGCCTCGGTGTCTCTCATATCGACATCGACACCACCCGCATGCGGTTCACCAGGACGGCGACCATCGTTCCGGACGGGCAGCAGTTTAATTTTGCCTGGATGCTCACCGGGGGTGTGGCGATACCGCTGACCGAAAAGATCACTTTCGACATCGCCTATCGCTATACGGATTTCGGCACCGTCGAGACGAGCGACGGGACCGCAAAAGTCGTGAGTCAGGCCACCGGGACGACCCTGGCCGATATCGACATAGGCGAGACGCGGGCCGATCTATCGAGCCACGGCCTGCACTTCTCCCTGCGCTATGCCTTCTAGGGTAGCGCCGCTGACCTGAGTAGGTTGGGTTAGCCGGAGGCGTAACCCAACAGCGTGGTCCAAGATGAAGCCCGTCCCTCATGCCGTCAGTTGGGTAGGCACGAGCCGACAGTTCTGCTAGGCTCGCTCCCCTAGGAGGAGCGTATGAAGACCATCGCCATTGGAGACTTTTCGGCGTTCACCTCCCCTCACCATCCCAGACCCGAGTCTCAACCCTTCAAGGCGGAGTGATGCCGGCAGATCTCTCCCGTGTTGACTTGCTGCTTCAGTACGCGCTGCTAGTTTCTGGAGAGCAAGATGAGTTCCTTGACCGTCAGCTCGGTCCGATCCATCTGATCAAATATGTCTACTTAGCTGACCTCTTCCACGCGAGACAGCACAACGGTGTTACCTTTACCGGCATCGAATGGAGATTCTACAATTTCGGTCCCTGGGCTCAGTCGGTCTACGAGCGTATTGAGCCGGCACTGGTCGAGATCGGTGCGGAGAAACAGTCGTTTCAGAGCGATTACGAGGACAAACAGGATTGGGTTCGTTGGCATATGAGCGACGAAAAACTGCTAGAGAGGATAGAAGACGAGCTTCCATTCGGCATAACATCGGGCTTGAAAGAAGACGTGCATCGATTCGGGAAAGACACTCCGAGCCTGCTGCATTATGTTTACAACACGAAGCCCATGTTATCTGCCGCGCCCAATGAGTTTTTGGATTTTACAGTCGTCGCTAATGAAATCTCCACGAATGAGTCTACGACGAAACTGTTGAGGATGGAGAGCTTATCAAACAAGAAGAAGAAGCAATTCAAAGAACGAATGCGCGAACTCCGCACACGGCACAAAAACAGGGACCGAAAAGATCGCAAGCTGATTAACCCCGTCAAAGATGCCCGTTATGACGATGTTTATGACGAGGGCATGAGATGGCTCGACAGCCTCGCCGGCGAGCCGTTACGGGACGGCAAGCATGTCGTCCGGTTTTCGGACGAGGTCTGGAAGTCTCCTACCAGGAAAGGCGGGGATGTATCCTGAGGATTGCGTACAGTCTCTCATTGACCCTTGGTGGGTGAACAACACCGACAGGGTTTTGTGCCGAGGCGCCTTGGTCTTCGCGTTCGTCCCGCACGCCGACCAAGTTCCGTACAGATTTGAGCCTGTAGCCCGAACGGAAGCGACCCGGCACGACAGCGCGACGATTCGAGTAGCGCCTCTTCGGGTGGGTCAACCACTCAAGAGGACGGAATTACCTGTGGCGGCAATGCCATTGCATTCAGGTGAAGTCTGGGCCGCTTACCGAGCCAAGAGGAGGCCGTGCCTGATAATCGGCTCTGATTTCCCGCGTGCTGATCGCGCTCTTACGCAGGGTATGGCGAGACATTCGACGGCACCAACGGTATTGGCCGCACCGTATTACGGTGTAACGAGGGATGGCAGCCGTGGGGGATATAATCCTGCGTTCGTGGAGCAAATTCGACACTGCGAATATCCGCAGTTTCTCTGGGACGAGTTGCCGACATCCGGGTCTGAGGAGTCAATCCTACGGCTAGATCACTTACAGCCAATAGGAACGCATCATAACGCTTACCAATTGTCCGGGTACAAACTCAGTGCTGACGCGCTTGAAGTTGTCGATGAATTATTCAGCTGGCTGATCTGGGGCCAGGTTCCTGGGGACAGTCTGATAGAAATGTATCAGGAGTTAATTCGGACTACATTCAGCAGCCCGTAGGGCGGGTTAGCCGGAGGTGTAACCCAACCTACGGTTAAAACCTGTCCACAGGTAGGTGTGCCTCGCCAGTTTGAGAAGCGTGTCGCCTAGCACGCTCGACAACATCCTTGAAGCCTGAAATTTCTCCCAGTACACGGTATAGATGCCCGTGATCTAACAGAAAAAGGGGTGTTCTTTTCCCGGATGCCTCATTGATAGCAACCGAGGTATATCCCGAAATGGAGACGAACACGCCCATTGTATTGTCCGCTTTGCTCTCAACTTTTGAGCGGAAGACATCGATATCGGGCGCTCCTGTCTGATCGGATGTGAATTTACACTCAATAAGATAAGTTGTATCACCTATAGAAATTGATCCGTCGATCTCGCGGCCCGCCACCTTGTACGGCCGTCGAGACATGATTTCGCTGAATTCCGTAAGGTCATAGAACCATTCCTCAAAAGCTTTGCCTACCGAGGATGATCCGATTTTTCCCGCGAGGTCTTTTAATTTGTTCTCAAGTGATTGAAGGGTTTGTTGAGACGCACGGGTTTGAGCCTGAAGAGCCTGGAATTTTCTGCGGGCCTCTTGTTTTTGTCGCTCTGACGCAAGTTGCGCATCCTGCTTCGACAAATAGCTCCGGAGTGCACCGACCGCACGTTTTGCGGCCGTAATCTTCTCCGCGCTATCCTCCCGGCCCTCAAGGTCTAAGAAGGACGACTGTTCGGCAAGGAATTGGGCGAGTTGTATGACCTTTCTTTTTCCCAGGTCGGTATTCTGGAGTAAAGCGAAAACGCGTGATAGGTAATCCCTCTTTGATTCGTCAGGGAGCCATGCAGGCAGATCCGGCACCTGCGATCCTCTCAGAAATGATGCAAGAGTCTTCTTGTACCAGAAGGAGCGAAGCGCTGCTTCGAAAGTAAGATTGACGAGGTGGGAGGTAAGTTGTGTTTTCATCCTAAAAACCCTTTTGCCGCTGCCGGCAAAGAAACGCCAGCCGGCCGCTTCGAGCAGTGTGTCGATCTTGATACGGGCGGTGGCTTCGTTCATCTCCCCCTCAAGAGATCGTGCGGGAAGGGTCTGGCTTGCCGGAGCGACTCCTCTGTGTCCTTAGCATGGACGCTGTGGAGCGTCTATTTGCACGCCCCCGGTCAGGTGATAAGCATAGGCCCAGTCGAAACCGCACCCAATAAGGAGGAACACACTATGGCCAGATTAGGGGTTGTTGCCGCAAATATGTCGGGCCTCACCTTCAACGAGCTGCGAGACATGGCGCGCCATGCCGAGTCGGCCGGGTTTGAGGCCATTTTTTCGCCGGAGTTCATGAATGACTCCCTGATCAACTGCCAGATCATGGCTCAGGCAACCTCGAAGGTTAAGGTCGGCACCTGGATCACCAACGTCTACCTGCGCCACCCCGCCCTGTGCGCCCAGACTGCGGTGGCTATTGACGACACCTCAAAAGGCCGCCTGATTCTCGGCCTCGGCGTCAGCCATCGGCCGATTGTCGAGGGCGTGTACCAGGAAAAAATGGACAAGCCGCGCACCTTTCTGCGCAACTATATCGGCGCGGTGCGCGACGTGGCGGCCGGCAAGGAAATCCCCGGCATGGCCATGCAGCCCCGTGCGGCGAGCTATGCCGTGCCGATCTATATTGGTGCGCTGGCCCTGGGCACGGTCCAGCTCAGCGGCGAGCTGGCCGACGGGGTGATGCTCTACCTGTGTCCTGTCAGCCGGCTGCCAACCGCCCTGGCCGCCCTGGAAAAAGGCGCGGCCAAGGCCGACCGTTCGATCTCCGAGATCGATGTCACCACCGGCCTTATCACCTGCATTCATGACGATCTGGACACGGCCATGGAGGCGGCCAAACAGAGCCTGGCGTTCTACGGCGGCCTGCCCTTCTACAACAAGCTGTTCCACGACAGCGGCTTTGAGGACGAGGCGGCCAGCCTGCTCAAGGGCGATGGCAGCGGCTTTGTGTCGGAAAAGATGGCCGACGAGCTGTGCCTGATCGGTCCGCCGGATCGCTGCCGCGAACGCCTGACCGCGTTTCAGGAGGCCGGGATTCAAATGCCGATCTTCAATCCCTCGCCGGTCGGCGGCGAGAGCTATGGGGACGCGGTACGCAGCGCGATCGAGACCTTTGCCCAATAGACTGCGGGGCACCCACAGGGGGGTGCCCCTACTCGTCCGGCACCTGCCAGGTCTCTCCGACCGCCATGATCTTGATCGGGTCGAGCGAGGCCCCGGCCGCCCGGACCACCCGGCGTAACTCGCGCGGGGCTTCGTCATACGGCTCGTCGGTCAGATCGAAGGTGCCCCAGTGGCACGGCACCATCCAGCGGGCTCCCAAATCCTGAAACGCCTGAAAGGATTCGGCCGGGTTCATGTGCGAGTAGCGCATGAACCAGCGCGGTTCATAGGCGCCAATCGGCAGTATCGCCACATCAATCGGACCGTAGCGCCGGGCAATTTCGCCAAAGCCGTGAAAATAGCCCGTGTCCCCGGCAAAAAAGTAGCGGCGTTCGTCCGAGACCACGACCCAGGCGCACCACAGGGTCGAGTTCTCGGCCTGACCGATACGCCGTGACCAGTGCTGGGAGGGCACGCAGCTGATTGTCCAGCGCCCGTGCTCGACCGTCTGCCACCAGTCCAGCTCGACCACATTCGGACGACCCCGGTCACGAAACCACTCGGCCAGACCCATCGGCACAAACCACCGGATCGAGGGCGGCAGGGTGTCAACCGTGTAGGCGTCGAGGTGGTCGTAGTGGTTGTGGGAGATCAGGGCAAAGGCGTCGGCCGGAACGGCGCTGATCGGGATGCCGGGCGGATGGTGACGCTTGGGCAGGAGCGCCCGCTGGCCAAAATGGGGGTCGGTCAGAAAGACATCGGCCCGGTCGTGGACGGCAAAGGTGGAGTGCCCGACCCAGGTCAGGGCGGACGTCTTGTGCGGCACGGCCAGGGAACTGCCGTCGTTCTCGACCCGGGGCACTTCGGGTGGATCGCGCCACTCGCCGGTGTAGGCGTTGCGCGAGAACCCCCAGCGCAGCATGTCGGAAAAAGACACGTCCCGGCGCTGCCAGGGCGTAAACCAGGCGCCAGGCTCGCCGTGGTAGGCGTACAGGGAGGCAGGGTCGCTCGGCGGCTCAGGCGTGCGGTCGGGCGGGACGGCACAGGCCGCGCACAGCGCCAGCAGCACCACCCCAAGCCAGCCCAGGCACCGGGCCGCTGTCTCAGGCCCGATACAAACCGGCCACAAACTCGGCATAGCCGTTGTACGGCAGGGTTGGTCGGCGTTCCTCGGTGCCGATCACCCGCTCGTAGGCTTGTGACCAGCGGGGGTGGGGCACCGTCGGATCGACATTGGCCGTAAAATCGTACTCCCAGGGAATCAGGGAAGACCAGAACGTGCCGGGCTGCTGGTCGGTGAATTCGATGCGGACAATCGACTTGATGCTCTTATAGCCGTACTTCCAGGGCACGACCAAGCGAATCGGGGCGCCGTGCTGCTTGGTCAGCTCGTGACCGTAGATGCCGGTCACAAACAGCGACAGCTCGTTGGTCGCCTCGGCCAGACTCAAACCCTCAAAATACGGCCAGGGGTAGCTCGTGTCGCGCATGCCCGGTGCCTGGTCGGCGTTGTTGAAGGTCAGCATGCGCATGAATTTCGCCGAGGACAGGGGTTCGACCAGATCGATGAATGCCGAGATCGGAAAACCCGTCCAGGGAACGGCCATGGACCAGGCTTCAACACACCGGAGGCGGTACAGCCGCTCTTCGAGTGGCATGCGACGCACCAGTTCGTCAATATCCAGGGTCTGGGGTTTCTTGACCAGGCCCGCCACCTCGATCTGCCACGGTCGGGTTCGGAAATTGGACACCAGGCGGGCGACGTGTTCTTTGCGGGGCGAGAACTCGTAGAAATTATTATACGTGGCGGCCACCCGCTCGCGGGTCAGCGGCCGGTCCAGCGTATAGCGCTCGGTGCGCGGCGCCGGGTACAGGTCGGTGGTCGGGCTGGGCTCGGGCAGGCCCCGCAGCGCGCCCAACTCGTCAGCCGGCCGGCTTTCGGCCGGGCTGTCGCAGCCCACACCCAGGACGCTCAGGCTGGTCAGCCCCAGGGCTTGGAGAAACCGGCGACGGTTCCAATACACCGCTTCCGGAGTGGCCAGACGTTGCGGCATCTCCCAGCCGCGCGGAGAACGAATCAGCATGGTCGTGTTCCTCCTGTCCTCCATTCAAATGGATGGATGCCAAAAGTCAACCGACCGTCGTGCCAATAAACTTGCCGCTGCGGTCCAGGTTTAGTAGGAAGAGGCGACACCAGGAAAAACAGGGAGGCTTTATGACACAGCAGACATCCGGCGCCACCCAGCTGCTCTCCGGCGTGACCGTGCTCGACTTCACCCAGTACCTGGCCGGTCCCTCATCCACCCGGCTGCTGGCCGACCTGGGGGCCGAGGTGGTCAAAATCGAACGCGCGCCCGACGGTGACCTGGGGCGCAAGATTCACCTGGTCGAGCACGGCCAGAGCGCGCTGTTCCTGTCCGCCTGCGCGGGCAAAAAAAGTCTGTGTGTCGATTTCAAGAAGCCCAAGGCACTCGAAATTGTGCGCGAGCTGGTCCGCCGGGTGGACGTGGTGGTGGAAAACTACAGCCCCGGGGTGATGGCCAAATACGGCCTGGACTACGACTCGCTCAAAACCCTGAACCCGCGTCTGATCATGTGTTCGGTCTCGGGCTACGGTCAGGACGGTCCGTATGCGCGGCACACCAGCTTCGATATCATCGCCCAGGCGCAGAGCGGGGTGATGGCCATGACGGGCGAACCCGACGGCCCGCCGACCTATGTCGGCAATTACTTCGGGGACCCCAACGCCGGGATTCACGGCGCCCTGGGGATCTGTGCGGCCCTGTTCCACCGCGCCATGAGCGGGGAAGGCCAGTATATCGACATCTCGCAGCTCGAATCCCTGGTCTATCTCGACTACATCAACTTCCCGCTCTTTCAGATGAGTCAGGGCGCCATTCGGCCCCACCGGTTTGGCGGCGATTTTTTCAACATCTGTCCCTACGGCGTTTACAAGGCCAAGCGCGGCTATGTCGTCTTTGCCGTTGCCGAGCACCAATGGCCGCCGCTGGTCGAGGCCATGGGCAAGCCTGAGCTGGCGACCGACCCGCGCTACGCCACCCAAATCGAACGCTGCAAGCGCCGACCCGAGGTGCGTCAGCATATTGAAGACTGGCTGCAAGGCTTTGAGGATGATGACACCCCGCTGAAAATCCTGGAGGAGGCCCGGATTCCCTCCGCTCCAATCCTCGACATCCCGGCCACCGTCGCCCACCCCCAGCTCCAGACCCGCGATTTCTTCCAGGATGTGCCCCACCCGCTGCTGGGGCCGACCCCAATTGCCAAATCGCCCTTCCACCTGTCCAGCGCCCAGGTCGCGATTCCCTTCCGGGCCGCCTTTCTGGGCGAGCACAACGAGGACATCCTCCAGGGCTACCTGGATTACACCGACGAACAGATTGCCGAGCTGTACCGGGACGGGGCGATCATTCAAGAAGACCGGGTCACGGAGTTGCGGGAGACGGGCGAGTTGTAGGGACGTGGAGACAGATTCTGATCCAGCAGTAATTTCATTCCGGCGGAATGGAGACGAGACGGCGCTCCCGGTCAGCCGCAAACGCCAGGCACGCCCTGATATCAGCACGGGTGAGGTCGGGAAAATCGGCCAGAATTTCCTGCTCCGTCATCCCAGACGCTAAATACTCCAGGATGTCGTAGACCGTGATGCGAAGACCACGAATACAAGGTTTCCCGCCGCGTTTTCCCGGCTCGACCGTGATGATTTCAGTGTAGTCCGGTTGCATAGTCGTTCCCAGTCTAGAGGAAGCGCTGCCCCATGTTCAATACGCCAACAGGCGGGAATAGACCGTCTCCAAG
>WTHE01000273.1 GCA_011523315.1 Candidatus Binatota bacterium | reverse complement strand
GAGTTCTGTCACCGCGTCGGCCTCGACTACGTCTCGTGCTCGCCCTACCGGGTGCCGATTGCGCGCCTGGCCGCAGCCCATGCCGTGCTCCACAACCCGCCCGCACCGGTCCGTCCGACGCTGCGAACCCGTCGGGAAACGGCCCAGCCTGCGGCCAAGTAGGGCGCTTCGGGCGACGAGGCATGGCACGCCACACGATTGACGGACACACCCGGACGGTCGGGATCTTCGGCGACCCGATTGCCCACACCCGTTCGCCAGCCATGCACAATGCAGCCTTTCAGGCCCTGGGGCTGCCGTACGTGTATCTCCCGTTTCACGTGCGTCCGGCCGATCTGGTCAAAGCCGTGCACGGTGTTCGCGCCCTCGGGCTTCTTGGCCTGAACGTCACCGTTCCGCATAAAGAGCGTATCGTTCGCTGCCTTGACAGCCTCAGTCCCGAAGCCGAGCTGTGCGGCGCGGTGAATACGGTCGTCAATCAGGACGGCCAGCTGTTTGGTGACAATACGGACGGCCGCGGCTTTTTGAACTCCTTGCAAGAGGCCAAGCTCTCCCCACGCGGCAGTGAGGTCGTGCTGATCGGCGCGGGCGGTTCGGCCCGTGCCGTCCTGGCGTCTCTCATCCGGGCGCGGTGCGCCGCGATCAGGATTGTGAACCGCACCCAGGCCAACGCGCGCAAGCTCGTCCGTACCTACCGCCGGACGGGTGACACCCGACTTGAGGCTTTGCCGCTCGACAGCCTGCGCGACCCGGCCGTGTTGTCCGGCGTCAGGCTCGTTATTAACGCAAGCTCAGTCGGTCTCCACGGCGACGAATTTCTTCCCCTGGCCTACACCGCGACCCAGGCCGGCTGCCTGTTCTACGATCTCCTGTATCGCCCTGACCGGACGCCTTTTCTCAGGCACGCCCGGGCGGCCGGGCGGCCGGTGATGGACGGACGACGGATGCTGCTCCATCAGGGTGCGCTTGCTTTTTCCCTGTGGACGGGCCGTCCCGCCCCCCTGGAGGTGATGGACCGGGCTCTGCGGCGCGCCCTGCGACAGACCGCCTGAGGTGAGGAATCGGTATGCCGATCTTTCGTTGGCAAGGGGTCGGCCCGCGAGGCGAGCGGCTGACAGGTGAAATGGACGCGTCGAGTCCGGCTGTGGTCAGGTCACGGCTGCGGGCCGAGCGCATCCGACCGCTGGACAAGACCATACGCCCCAAGCAGTCGCGGTTTGGGGCGGGCCTCGCCATTCCCGGCCTGGGACACAAAGTCCGTCAAAAAGACCTGGTCGTTTTCACCCGCCAATTCGCCACCATGATTGACGCCGGCCTGCCGCTCATACGCGGGCTTGATATCGTCGCCCGGCAGACAGACAACACCGCCTTGCAGGACATCCTCAGACAGGTGCGCCACGACGTTGCAAACGGCACGCCGCTGGCCGAGGCAATGGCCAAGCATCCCAAAATCTTCACCGATCTGTACACCAGCATGGTCTCGGCCGGGGAGGCCGGCGGCATCCTGGATACCATTCTGACCCGCCTGGCCGGCTCTCTGGAAAAGGCGCTCCGCCTCAAGAGCAGCCTGACCGGCGCCCTGATCTATCCGCTGAGTATTATCACCGTGGCCGTAGCGGTCAGCGCGGTGTTGCTCATCTTTGTGGTTCCGGTTTTTGCCCGCATGTTTGCCAGCTTCGGTCAGGCCCTGCCACTCCCGACCCAACTTGCAATTCAGCTCAGCGATTTTCTGCGGGCCTATATTTCCCAGCTGCTCATTGTCCTGGTCGGGCTCATCCTCGGCCTGCGCGGCCTGTATCGCACCCAAGCCGGGCGCTCCGTCATTGACCGCGGCGTGCTGCGCGTCCCCCTCTTCGGCCCGCTCATTCGCAAAGCGGCCGTCGCCCGCTTCACCCGGACTCTGGCCACCCTGCTGTCGTCCGGCGTACCGCTGCCCGAGGCACTGCTGGTGACCGGCAGCACCGTGGGCAACACCGTCATCGAGCGAGCCGTGCTGGCCGCCCATCACGCCATTCGTCAGGGCAAAACCCTGTCCGAACCGCTGGCCGCAAGCCAGGTCTTTCCGCCCCTGGTCTCTCACATGATTGAGGTCGGCGAGCAGACCGGCGCGCTTGACAACATGCTGGAGAAAATTGCCGACTTCTACGAACAAGAGGTGGACGCGACGGTGGCCAACCTCAGCGCGCTGCTCGAACCCGTAGTCATCGTCTTCCTGGGGCTCGTCATCGGCGGCCTGGTCGTTGCCATGTACCTGCCGATTTTCACTCTTGGTGCGGCCATGATGGGCTAGGCAGACGGGAGGATTCAAGACAGCCTGGCCGGTGCTCAGCCTTCGATCAGCGCTTCCAACTCGGTCCGCTCAAGCGTGAACCGGGTATTGCAAAACTCGCACGTGACCTGAGCCGAGCCCTGCGTGTCGAGCAGCTCCTGGACCTCGTCCCGACCCAGAGCGACCAGCGCGCCCAGGACGCGGTCCCGACTGCACCGACACACAAAACGCACTGTCTGTTCTTCAATTGCAGACGGGCTGAAGGCGCCCACAACCTCGTGCAGGATGTCGCGGGCAGTGGCGCCACGGCGCACCATGTCGCTGACCGGCCGGGTCTCCGCGACCGTGTTTTCGAGCTGCCTGATGAGATCGTCGGGCGCCCCGGGCATGGCCTGAATCACAAAGCCACCCGCCGCGCTCACGCTCTCGTCGGGCTGGACAAACACACCGAGGCTGACCGCCGAGGGGATCTGTTCCGAATTCAGCAGATAGTGGGCGACATCCTGGCCGATCTCTCCCGACACGATGGGCAGAATGCTGCGGTGGGGGGTGGTCAGCCACGGCTGAGAGCGCATGACCACAAAGGTCCCGCTGCCGACTGCCCCGCCGACATCGAGCTTGCCGTTCCGGGAGGGCAGATGCGTCCGCGGGTGATACACAAAGCCGCGCACGTCGCCGCGGGCGTTGGCATCAACAAAAATTCCGCGCAGCGGTCCCTTGCCGACAAACTGCAAGGAGATCGTCTCGTCCTCCCGTAACAGACTGCCCAGCAGCAGGCCGGCCGTCATTGTCCGACCCAGCGCGGCGCTGGCGGTCGGAGCCGTGCGGTGGCGCCGACGGGCCTCGTCCACGAGCCGGGTGGTGACGGCCGCCACGGCTCGGATTGCCCGCCCGGCCGCAGTCGTCCTGACTAAGCCATCGGCGCTGTCCATGCTGTCCTTCCCGACGCCCGCCTGCAAGGCCGCCTATGCGGAAGCCCGGGTCTGGCGCGAGCGGACCGACTTCTTTTTGGTCTTGGCCGGGGTCTCGGGAGTCGCCTCATTCAGCGGCACACATTCTACAATCTCCAGACCGTAGCCGGGGAGGCTTACCAGGCGTCGGGGCGAGTTGGTCAGCAAACGCATCTTGCGGACGCCGAGGCTGCGCAGGATTTGCGCCCCGATCCCGTAATCGCGAAAATCGTTCGGCTGCGAGCCCGGTCCGGAGACGACAGCCTCGCGGGCCGCACTACCGCGTTTCCTCGGCGAGGCTTTTTCACGCAGCAGCTGTGCCCCCTGCCCCTCCTGTCTGAGATACAGAATCACCCCTTTGCCCTCGGCTTCAATCAGTTCCATTGAGCGTCTGATCAGCGCGCTGGTGTTGGCCGCGCTATAGCCAAAGACATCGCCAAACACATATTCGGTATGGGCTCGGACCAGGACCGGCTCCTCGGGTGAAATCTCGCCCTTGACCAGTACCAGGTGCTCCTGATCATCAACATCACTGGTATACACGTGGGCGGCAAAATCTCCCCCCGAGCGCGTTGGCAGGCGGGCCTCGTCCACATGATGGACGAGCGAGTCGTGACGCAGCCGATACTGGATCAGGTCGGCAATCGTGGCGATTTTCAGATTATGCGTCTCCGCGAATTCTTCCAGGTCGGGCAGACGGGCCATGGTGCCGTCATCGCGCATGATCTCGCAGATGACGCCCAGGGGCTTGAAACCGGCCAGACGGGACAGATCAACCGCCCCCTCGGTCTGACCGGTCCGCACCAGCACGCCTCCCTGACGGGCGCGCAGGGGAAAAACGTGGCCGGGCATGACAAAGTCTTCAGACCGCGCACCGTCCCGCGTTGCGGCCAGGATAGTCACCGCCCGATCCTCGGCCGAAATCCCACGTCCGACACCGTTTTTGGCGTCAAAGGAGACGGTAAAGGCGGTCCCCAGCGGAGCCGTGTTCTTGTCCACCATCATGGACAGGCCCAGCGCATCGGTCTGCTCCTCGGCCATCGGCATGCAGATCAGGCCCCGGCCGTATTTGGCCATGAAGTTGATCGCCTCGGGGCTGACGGCCTCGGCCGCCATACACAGGTCGCCCTCATTTTCCCGATCTTCGTCATCCATCAGAATAATCATCCGACCGGCCCGGATTTCTTCGATCGCGTCTTCTATCGAGGTAATGTAGGGGCTGGTGTGATCCGGTGGGCTTGGGGGGGGAACGGAAAACATACTGGCGCTCCTTCACAATCTGAGATGTTCGGTGGTCGGGCCGAGCAGACCCACCAGCCAGCTTGTGTGTGCTTATACCCCCTCGCCTCGGGACCTGTAAAGTAGCGGCCGGCAAATCGGTCCGGTCGCCGGCTGAGCCATACGCCGCCGGCTTGACCGGCTTATGCGGCGCGGCTAAAGTGAGACCGTCAACAAGGGAGTCTGTGGAGGGGCAGACACGCGCATCGTCTTCGTCACACAGCCTGAGAAGACGCTACACGCCAAAGAGGATTGGGGACTCGGCACTCTGCGGCCAGCCTGTCAGCGTAAGGAGAGGGTTGATGCCACACGTCACCATCCTGGGATCGATTGACCTCCGCCAAATCATCATCCGCCGGCCAGAGATGTTTCTCCGCGACCGGGAGGGCCTCAAGCGGGTCAGCGAGTACTACACCAATACCGATTGCAGCAAACTGCTCCTCGAAGCGCTCGTTATTGAGCCGGAGAAAAAACAACAGTTCTTTTTCCAGGTCAACAAGAAGGCCAATGGAGCCGTCGTGCGGCTCGATCCCATCAGCGATGCGGAGAAGACCACCGGCGTCAAACGTCTGCTGGGCCAGGTGGCGTTCGCCATCAAATCGCTGTTTCCGGGCTCGCGTTACGGCAAGACCAATATCGCCGATTTCATTCCCGATCACGAGCGCCCGAGCAGGGCACGCGGCAAGAAACTTCGGGCGGCGGCCTAGACGCCGGGCGGTGTTTCACCAGCCGAGCCGTCCCCGCCGCCAGGCGGAGGCGGCGAGCCCGATCTTATACCAACGGCTGAGGCTGATCCGCCGACCGAAGACCCGAAACTTCTGGGCTGCAATCTCGTCGAGCAGGCGGCGGTAGATGAAGTGCATGGCTTCTGCCGCCGCCAAGCTGCGGCGGTCTTCTTCGGCCAGCGTGGCCGCAGCCCGCCGATAGTACTCTCGGGCTCGTTCCTGCTCAAAATCCATCAGCCGGACAAAGGCCGCGTTGTACACCCCGGCGCACAATTCCTGTTCGCTGTAGCCGTGGGCGACGATGTCCTCGGCCGGCAGATAAATCCGACCCCGTTCGGCGTCCTCGCCCACGTCACGCAGGATATTCGTCAGCTGGAGCGCCAGACCCAGGTTCACGGCATAGTCCGGGGTCTGGGGATTGCGGTAGCCAAAGATCTCGATGCAGATCAGTCCCACCAGACAGGCCACATGGTAGCAGTAGTCACGCAGCTCATCGAAGGTCTGGTAGCGTGTGCGGTGCAAATCCATCTCCACGCCGTCGATAATTCCAGCCAGGTGCTGACGCTGAATGGGAAAGCGCTGGATCGCATCGGCCAGCGCTTGAGAGATGGGATGACGGGGTTTCTGGGTGTAGCAATAGTCCAGCTCTTCCCGCCACAGGTTGAGCAGCCGGGCCAGGGTCTGGGCCCGACTGTCGCGTGTCTCGGGCGCGGTTTCGGAGGCCCGGTCGCCCCGTCGCGTCGCGCCCGCCGACGCGACGGGCTGATCGGTGATATCGTCCATGAACCGACAGAAGGCATAGGTCGCGTACAAGGCGTTGCGGCGTTCCGTGGACAGCAGACGAAAGGCGTAATAGAAGTTCGAGGAACTCTGGCGGGTCACCCGGCGGCAGTAGGCATACGCTTCGGCAAGGGAAGAGGCGGAACGAGACGGGATAAAAGGACCGTATTCCTCGGATCGGGGCGGGGTCTGACTCACCGTGGGCCTTTGGGATCGTCTCGATACGCGCGTGTCTTCAGACCGGCTCGCTTACGCCGCCGCTCCGGGCTGTAAGCCCGCGATCAGCTGTCGGGCCTGGGTCCGTGCCCAGCTGTCGGCTTCGAGCAGGCTGTCGAGGTCGGTCACCGGAGCAGGCGTATGGGCGTCCAACACCCGCTCATTGAGCGCGGCAATATCGGGAAAACGCAGCTGTCCGTTCAGGAAGTGCTCAACCGTCACCTCATTGGCCGCATTCAGCGCGGCCGGACACGTCCCCCCCTGCCGCAGCGCCGCATAGGCCAAGCCCAGGCACGGGAATTTGTCAAAATCAGGGGCAAAAAATTCGAGTTGGGCCACCGCCGTCAGATCCAAACTGGGCAAGTGTTTGAGCGGCAGGCGGTCGGGATAGGCCAAGATATACGAGATCGGGACGGCCATATCGGGAATCCCGAGCTGGGCCAGGACCGAGCCGTCCACATATTCGACCATCGAATGAACAATGCTCTGCGGATGGACGATCACCGACACCTGTTCCGGCGGCAGGTCAAACAGCCAGCGCGCCTCAATGACCTCAAGCCCCTTATTCATCAGGGTCGCCGAGTCGATCGTAATCTTGTTGCCCATCTTCCAGGTCGGATGCTGGAGCGCCTCTTCGACACTCACCTCGGCCAGCTCGGCAGTCGGACGTTGTCGGAAGGGACCGCCCGAGGCGGTCAGCAGAATGCGCTTGACCCGCTGGCGGGTATGCCCCTGGAGAGCCTGGAAAATCGCGTTGTGCTCGCTATCCACCGGCAGCAGGCTCACGCCGGACCGCTTTGCCTCGCGCGTCATCAGCTCGCCGGCAATGACCAGGGCTTCTTTGTTGGCCAGCGCAATGGTTTTACCGGCCCGTATACCGGCCAGGGTCGGCGGGAGTCCGACAGCTCCGACCAGGGCGGCCATCAGCATGTCGGCCTCGGGGTGGGTAGCCGTGGCCAGCAGTCCTTCCACCCCGCACAGGACCGTGCCGCCAAACTCGGGCAGCTGGTCTTTCAACACGCGCGCGTCGTCTTCAGTGGCCAGGGACACCAGGTCGGGCTGAAAACGCCGCACCTGCTCTACCAGTTTGGCCACATTCCGACCCGCAGCCAGTGCCACCACCTGAAACTGCTCAGGAAACCGTTCGGCAACGGCGAGGGTTGTCACGCCGATAGAACCGGTTGAGCCCAGTACGGCCAGCTTTCTCATCACCGTCCCTCACCTGCTCAGAGCGGCGCCTCGCCATTCTCGCCAGCCGCGTTCTGCTGATGCTGTCCACGGCTCAGAGGAAGCTGGGGCGCGTCACCAATCCCCATAAACTGCATGCGAACCGAGCGGGGACGGGGACCGTCGAGTTCGGCGAAAATAATGCGCTGAAACTGACCCAGCACCAGCTCTCCGTTCTCCACCTGCAGAGCCAGTGAGCCGCCCAGCATGATGGCCCGCAGGTGGGCGGCCGCGTTCTTGCGTTCGCAATCGGACAGCACCGGATCGTTATGCTTATAGCCCGTCTTGTCGGTCACCACCCGACGCAGGAAAGCATCCACGTCATCCCACAGGGCATCCTGGGTCTCGGTATAAAAGACACCGGTCGTGGTGTGCAGGGTTGACACCACCCCCATACCATTGCTCACCCCACTCTCAGCCACAAACTCCTTGACCTGTTGGGTCAGATCGAACAATTGGACCTGGGTTTGGGTGTCAAGCTGGATTGTCTTGGACCGAATAATCATGCAACACCTCTCCATACACTATCAGCCGCGCTCACCCCAAAACCATTCTCCGGCGTTTTTGAGGCAGCCGTCGTGGGTCGTTTTTTGAGCCGCCTGTTCCTTCCCAACAAGACGGGAGCCAGCAGCCTGCTCTCCCCCCGGATTTCATGCTGCTGCTACTAACCGCTCGGTCAGGAGGCGACAAAAAAAGAGAGGGGGTCCTTCCTCTCTCTACGTTTCACCCGGCGATCATAGAGACTGAGACTGGGCCTGTCAATCGCCACCCCGCGCTCCGTCCTCCGGTTCCTCGCCGGCCATAACTTTGCTAGCCTGGGGGCCGGATCGTAGCCTGACAGGGAGGGTTTGCGTGCCAGATCATCCGACATCTCGCCCGGGTCTTTGTGTCGCCCTTTGTGTCGCCCTCTTCGTCGCCCTGCTGTCCGTACCCGGTAGACACGCCACGGCCGAGCCGGGCCGGATTGCCTACATTGGCCACACCGGAGACCTGTATACGATCAAACCGGACGGCACCGACCGCCGTCAGCTGGCCTCCGGCGAGCTGTTGCAACCCGTCTCGGGCGCTGTCCTGTCTTCCTTCTCCGCCGCCCCTGCCCAGTCCCGACCGGCGAGTCGGGCGGCTTACAGCTGGCCGCTGTGGTCACCCCGAGGAGAACGGCTGGCCTGTTTTCGGATCGTCCTCGACGAGCACGGCCAGACCGGCGAGCTGTATATTTTTGATGTGGCCAGCTCACGGGTGCTCAACGCCTACACCGAGCCCGGGCTGCGGCCCATCTATGCCTACTGGGCTCCCAACGGACATCAACTGGCGGTGTTGCGCAACCAGGCCGACACCTTATCCTTGGATCTGTGGCCCGCTGTGGGCTGGCAGGCACCCACCGTGATCGCCCGGGGCGCGCCGTTCTATTTTGACTGGCGCGCGGATGCGGCGGCACTCCTGGTCCACCACGGCCCGAGCGGCCAGACTGAGCAGGCCAGCGGCCATGCGGTCGGCCTGCTCGATATTGGGAGCGGCCAACGCACAACCGTGTCCCACAGCCCGGCGTCTTTTGGCGCTCCGTCGTGGTCGTTCGACAGCCAGTGGATGGCTTACGGCGACGGCCGACAGCGGCCGGTCTCGCTCATGATCGCTCCGGCCGACGGCAGCAGTCCCAAGCCGTTGGCCAGCGTCTCGCAACGCATCGCTATCGGCTGGTCTCCAACCCAGACGCTGGTGGCGGTGGCCACGACCTCACTGCCGGGGGGAGCGGTGTTCGAAGAACTGCGGCTCATCGACATTGCCAGCGGCCAGATCCGCCGCTTGGTCACAGAGCCTTTCGTCGCCTATTTCTGGTCGCCGGACGGGCAGCGGATCGTGTACGCCCGGCGCCGCCCCGGCAGCCGGCTCGGCACCTGGGTCGTCGTCAATGTGGCCAGCGGACAGACGAGCGAGGTGATCGACTTTGCCCCGTCTCGGACGCTGAGCCAAGTGTTCCACTACTTCGATCAGTACGCCCTGTCGCATCGGCTCTGGTCGCCCGATAGCCGACGGTTCGTTTTTGCCGGCAGCGCCGGCTCAGACGCCCACCCTCTGCTCGGTCTCCGCCATCCCCAGGTGTATGTGGTAGAAGCAAAAGCACGGGCCATCCCCCAGGTTGTGGCCGACGGCCACATCGCCTTCTGGTCCCCACGCTGAACACCGGCGCTCTGCCCGTCGTGTGCCTAAAAAGTCAGCAATGCCTATCATTTGCCCAGAAGAATCCTGGCTTGGGGAAAAAATGCAACGGTTTCCTTGCCGGATCGTCTCGTCCAGCCTGGCACCCACTTTGCTGAGGTAAAGAGGGACCCGGTCGCCGTGCTGACCACGAGCGCCTGTATTTTCGCCTGGAAGGAGAGAGGACATGACGCATAGCAGGAGTATCGGAAGATATTTGACAAGACGTTTGGGAAGACGTTTCGGCTTGGGATTGGCGGGCAGTCTCGGCCTCATGATGTACGCTCCAGCTCAGGCTTTGGCCCAAGAGGCGTCAACGCTTGATAGCGGAGATACCACCTGGATATTGACCTCTTCGGCCATCGTCCTGATGATGACCGCCCCGGGCCTGGCCCTGTTCTACGGGGGCCTCGTCCGTCGCAAGAACAGCCTGTCAACCATCATGCAGAGTTTCATCCTGATCGCCGTGATGAGCGTCCAGTGGGTATTGTGGGGCTACACCCTGGCTTTTGGGCCGGATATCGGCAGTCTCATCGGCGGTCTGGACTGGCTGGGGCTGGTCGGGGTCGGCGGCGAGCCATATATGCCCGGCGCCACCATACCACACCAGGCGTTCATGATCTTCCAGGGCATGTTTGCCATTATCACCCCGGCTCTCATCACCGGGGCGGTTGCCGACCGCATGAAGTTCAGCGGCTTCCTGGTCTTCATGGTCCTGTGGGCCACCTTTGTGTATGACCCGCTGGCCCACTGGGTCTGGGGAGGCGGCTGGATCGGGGCCATGGGCGCCCTGGACTTTGCCGGGGGAACGGTTGTCCACATCAGCTCGGGCATTTCGGCGTTGGCCGCAGCCATCGTCCTGGGCAAACGGCGCGGCTATCCCCAGGAGCCGATGCCGCCGCACAATCTGCCGTTCACCGTCATTGGAGCGGCCCTGCTGTGGGTCGGCTGGTTCGGTTTTAATGCCGGCAGCGCCCTGGCCGCCGACGCCATCGCCACCAGCGCTTTTGTGGCGACCAACACCGCCGCAGCTGCCGCCACCCTGGGCTGGATGTTCACCGAGTGGGCGGTTCGGGGCAAACCGACCGTGTTGGGTGCGGCCAGCGGCGCGGTGGCCGGCCTGGTCGGTATCACGCCGGGAGCGGGCTTTGTGACTCCCCTGGCCGCGCTCGTCATCGGGGCGATCGCCGGGATCTTGTGTTTCTTCGCCTGTAATCTCAAGAGCCGTCTGGGCTATGACGATTCGCTTGATGTGGTCGGGATTCACGGCGTTGGCGGAACGGTTGGAGCGCTGCTCACCGGCGTCTTGGCCTCACCGGCCGTCAACGCGGCTGGCGTGGGGCTGTTGTACGGCAATCCCGGCCAGCTGTGGA